>SLIW01000566.1 GCA_007135435.1 Natronomonas sp. | reverse complement strand
ATCCCGGTGATCACCGAGTTCTGATCCGCCCAGACGGCCGAATCCACCGGAGAGGTCACGGGCGCACTCATCCCTCGCGGCCCTCCATCGGTGCGACGCACCCCCCGCTGGGAACGGTGACTCGCCGCCAAAGAAAAAACCGTCGTTCGCTGCCGTTAGTGGTCGTCCTCGTCGCCGACGTCCGGGCCGTCGTCGTCCCCGGGCTCGTCAACCTCCGGCTCGTCATCGTCCTCGTCAATTTCCAGCTCGTCCTCGTCGTCGTCCACGTCTGGCTCGTCCTCCTCCTCGTCCACCTCTGGCTCGTCCTCGTCGTCATCCACGTCTGGCTCGTCCTCCTCGTCCACCTCTGGCTCGTCCTCGCGGACGTCCTCCTCCATGGGGGGCTCGGCGTCGAAGTCCACGTGCGCCGTCACACCGTCGAGGACGACCCGGAGGTCGAGCGGGCGATCCTCGCCTGCCATCTCGGCGTCGAGGTAGCCGATGGCGTAGCCGGAGTACGCCTTCCCCGACTCCACCTCGACCTCGAACGTCTCGACGATGTCGCCCATGTTGTGCGGTTCCGCCGCGCGGACCTCGAGCGTGTACGAGCCCGGCGGCACGGCCACGTAGTCCGAGTCCTGGCCGAACGACACGTTCTCGAACAGCGCGAGGTTGGCGTCCTGGACGGTGACGTCGACGGCTGGCGCGTCCGGGGCGGCGTGGACGAGCCTGACCTGCGCGACGTCGTAATCCGGGAGGACCAGTGGCTGGAACGTCCCCGCGTCGAGCTCGCCGATCGCCGCCACCGTGTAGTAGGTCGGATCGAAGGTGACGTCGCCCTCGAACGCCACCGTGTCGGGATCGCCAGCGGCCGTGATCGTCACCTGATAAGTCCCGGCGTCGACCACGAGGTAGTCGCTGACGTCCCCGTACGCGACGTCCTCGAGGACGGCGTCGCCATCCACCAGGACGTCGACGTTCGGCGCGTCGGGCGAGAGGTGCGCGACGCTCACCGCCGCCTGCCCGGCATCCGGTACCTCCGTCGGTGGCTCCTCCGGCTCCTCCGGTTCCTCGTGTTCGTCCCCGGCCGCGGTCCCGCCGAGGAGTGCCAGCGCACCCGCGACACCGACCGCCTTCATCGTCGAACGTCTTGTTGGTTGCATTCCAACATGATAAACAGCTTCGAGAAGGTAAACACCCCCAGACCGTTCAATAGCACTCGTGTCACCGTCCGTGACCTTACTTCGGGAATCGTCGGGGTGTACTCATGTCTTATTTCTGTGGATTCAGTCCTGGACGTATCGGCCTGATGCCGTTTGCACCGGTAGTCGGCTGCTTCGGGGGTATTGGTCCACTAACGATCGTCATATGTTACCGAAGATCATGTCACCGAAATCCGCTTCGCATCCGATACGAGGACGCCGACTCCCACCAGACCAACTCCCACCAGACCAACTCCCACCAGACCAACTCCCACCAGGTCGACCCCCGTCAGGTCGACCCGTCGGCGTCCCCGCCCATGCGATCAGCGTAGTCCCAGCTGTACATCGACTCCGGCTGGATCCGGATGTGGACCTCCTCGCGATCGTCGGCGAGGAGCCATTCCGCCAGGGAGGAGTCGGTCCCCCCGAGGTACCGCTCGATGAGTGATCGGAGGACTACCTTGTCGTCGTCGGGTGACATGGCCGCCGTCCCGTTCCCCCGGACGCCCCGGTACGGCGGGTCGTTCGTCGAGATGTCGAACGCCACCTCCGAGTCGTTCTCCAGGAACCGGACGATGTCCGCGTCGGCCCAGGTGGCACAGTCGAACGATCCGTCCCGATACCGGTACCACAGCGTCACCATCCACAGTGATCCGTCTCCTCGATGGGTCGCGATCCTGACCGGGATGGTCGTCTCCGTCAAGAACGCCTCGAGTCGCTCGGTGTCCCAGGCGCCCAAGAGTCTGGCCATACACCGTCGTTTCGGGGGCCAGGTAGAAAACAGCAGGCCCCAGGGATTCCGGGTGGTTCCTGGACACTTCTTGGAGATCCGCGACACGCCGGGGAGAGGCCAGACAGTACGGGGAGACCCAGACAGGACGGAGAGACCCAGACAGGACGGGGAGACCCAGATTCGTCGGTGACATCTGAAAAACGCACGAGGGTGCACTCGGTGGGCCGGCGACCACTGGCCCCGCGGCACTCGCTGCACGACCCACTTGACCGCTATCGCGTACGAAAAAACCGTCCGTCCTCCTCAGGCCGCCGTGTCGGTGGCCTCGAGGTCCGTTCCGCCCGTCCTCCGCGCGCCGTATTCGGCGACGGCGACGAAGCAGACGGCCCAGAGGACCGCCAGCGCGCCACCGGCGACGCCGAAGTTCACGCCCTGTGCGGGGTCGGGGAAGACGATCGACGCGATGCCGACGAGTGTCGCCAGCGCGGCCACGCCGTACGCGAGGGCGCGCCAGCCCATGGGTCGGAGGCTCACGAGGAGCGCCCCGAGACCGATGGTGACGGCCCCTCCGGCCATCATGACGTAGTGGCCGAACGTGACGTGATCGTTGGTCAGCGTCTGGTGCAGGTTCAGCTGCACCGCCGCGAAGGCGACCAGGGGCACCGCAGCCACGAGACCGAGGGCGAGCACGCGGGTGTCGAGCCGGTCACGTGACAGGTCGAGCGCCCGGAGTCCGGGGTGCAACAGGCCGATGATGGCGAGCGGGACGACGAAGATCGCCATCTCGCCCGCGGCCGCGATACCGTCGGCGATCAGTGTGATCGCCGTCAGGACGCCGACCGCCAGCGCGCCGAACAGGAACGCACCGACGCGCTCGGCGGGCCGGTACAGCTGGACGGCCACGCTCAGGACGATGATCGTCAGGAGCGCGCCGATCATGAGGTGGTGGACGCGGTGGGTGGGGAACCCGTAGTCGGTCGTCCACGCCAGGTAGGCGAACCGCATCGGCTCGTTGAGCGCGAACACCAGGAAGGCCAGGAACGCTGCCGTGACGACGTAGAACAGGGGCATCCGGCCCCGGGCGGCGGTCCGGCGGACCCGCTCACCGATCGACACCGACGTGGGGGTCGAGGTCACGTTCGAGGTCGAGGTCGTCGTCGCGGGAGCCGTCGTGACCTCGTTCAACGCATCCCTCCCGCGACGGTCTCGGCCTCGGCCTCCGTCTCGTCGCCGTCCGATTCAGCCGCGTACTCCGCCTCGATGAGCTCCTTCGAGGTCCGCAGGGAGTTCTCGAACTGCCGCTTGTTGTACCGCTTCGCGACGGGCTCGATCACCCGCTCGAGGATCGAGTCGCCGAACTCGTAGTCCGCCGACTGGACGACCGTCGTCCCGGCGTCGTGCTCCTCGTAGCGGTAGTGGAGCTCGCCGGTCATCCCGGGGCTCTCGAACCGGGTGACCGTGTGGGCGTCGGGATCGACGATCTCGAACTCCATCTCGCCGTCCAGGGAGCGACCGAGCATCCGATAGGTGGCGTCCATGCGGAAGCCGTCGTCGGTCTCCTCGACGACGTCGAAGTCGGTCAGGCTTGGCGTCGATCGCTGCCAGTTCATCGGGTCCGATCCCCACGTGAAGACGTAGTCGACGGGCGCTGCAATCTCGATGGTGTGCTCGAAGGTAGGCATTGATATCACTCTGGGGTCAGTCGCTGACAGAACAGCGTCTTCGGATCGACCGGGTCGTCACGGAGAACGGCCGCTGTGAGTGCTGACTGTATTATATATGGACTTCTGTGATAATAAACACATAGTGAACCGTGCTATCACGGTCGATCTGCGTCGTCAGAACACCGTCCGGCGCCCGACCGTTCTCTCCAGGTACCATCACCGAGTCAGTGGACCATCACCGAGTCAGTGGACCATCACCGAGTCAGTGGACCATCACCGAGTAGCGTGTGACGCACGTCGGTCGATATTCGGCAGGGGATCCGGACCAGGGTACGGCAGTGTATCCGGATCACGACGTCCGATGCCCATGGCGAAGCCACCCTCACACATTATACTGCCGATTGACCAGCGACTGGCGAAAGCCGGTTGTCCGAGCCACCACCCAAGAGAGCGGGCATTCTGGAGACGTGTCCGGGGTGGTGCTGTACCGGGTCAACGCCTAGGCATACGCAAAGTACCCCAAACGTGTGTGTAGAAAGCACAAATTCACCCACAAATTGTCAAAATGCTTATTATTAATGATGACGTATACTCTGTGAGGAATTATCATGTCTTCGATACAGCGAGTTCCGGTTGGAGCGACGCCGATACCCCGGTACGCGACGTGGGACGAACACCGCCAGGCACTGCGTGAAGAGGCGGATCGCCGCAAGGCTGCGGGACGCCGCCGCAAGTCGATGAGACCCGGGCGGTAGATTTTCGAGTACGACGGTTCGTATGGATTTTACGGTCGTGGAGATACCCCGGAGCCTGACGAGCGGAGGACGCGGACACGGATTACGCGGATTGTGGATCCGGATTGTAGATTTTGACGGCCATATAGAGCGTCCATGGAGACTCGACCGCCGGTCCCGGTGTGGCAGATTCGACTCTCAGAAACACCAACATCGTCGATTTCGATTTCTGCGTAGCCACCGGCGCGTTGTCGGGTGTCCCACCACGAGGAGTTTTCTCCTCGCGTTCCGACCCTCATCACCATGGTCGATCCCCGAGACGAGCCCCTCGAGCTCGTGGCGTCCCGATACGACGTCTGGCGCGAACGCTTCCTCGCCGAACGTGAGCGGATCCGGGACGAACTCCGCTCGCGCGACCTGGTGGACCAGTGCCGTCGGATCGAACACGTGGGGTCCACGGCCGTCCCAGGGCTGGCGGCCAAGGACATCGTGGACGTGGACGTCGTCGTGGATGACGACGTCGTGGCGTCCGTCGCTGACGCGCTCGTCGACGGGCTCGGCGGGACGCGTTTCGTCAACGCCGCGGAGTGGCATCCGATCCACCGCGAACACGACGGACAGCGGTTCAACGTCCACGTGTTCGCTCACTCGAGCGACCTGTGGAGGCGGAGCTTCGTCACCCGGGAGGTGCTCCGGGTGGATCCCGACCTCCGGGACGAGTACGAACGGCTGAAGCGTCGGCTGGTCGCCGAACACGACGACCTCGAGTCCTACTCGGAGGCGAAGGACGACTTCGTCGCCCGCGCCCTCGTGGTCGCACGTGAGGACGACGACCTGACGTTGGACGTCGACGTTCCCAGCCTGGACCGATAGAGGAGGACCGTCGGCCAATGGCGTCCGTTACTCGAGAGAACCCGATCGCGTCCATTCCTCGGGAGAACCCGACCGCCTCGACGAGAAGCGATCACCGTGGCTCGTTACCCCCATCTCGGGTGACTGACCTGCCAGATCCTGAGGGATCGACGTGGCGGGTCACGTTCGAGTTCACGACTGTCGGTTGGTCCGCGTGGGACGCTCCCTCGACACGCCGTCGAGCGTCCGATCGGTGCGCACATGGGCCACGCTCTACCCGCAAATACGCCCATCCAAAGAACCGATATACCGTCGACCGTAACTGTTCCCGCAATGCCCTCCAGGACGTCCTCTCGTCCGACGTTCGCGGTCGACCGTGCAGCCGTCGCCGTCGGTGCCGCGGTCTACACGATCGTCCTGACCGCCGCCGTGGCGCAAGCCCTCCT
>SLIW01000531.1 GCA_007135435.1 Natronomonas sp. | reverse complement strand
GAAGCCTAGGCCGGGATTTGAACCCGGGCTCTCGTCCTTACCAAGGACGCGCTTTACCGCTAAGCTACCCAGGCGCCAGCAGTCACTTTGCCGGTCGCGTCTTTAGGGGTTTCGGTATTCACCACGATCCGTCGACGGCGCGGGAGTGATCCTCGGCGGGAGCGGGTCTGTGCGCCCCGAGCAGGGTCTCCATCGTGTCGGCCACACCGGCGAGGGCGTCGGAGGGATCCGGGAGGGGCTCGACGTCGAGGTCCCGGGCCAGGTCGCCGGCGTACTCCGCGAGCACGGGGGAGACCTCCTCGGAGCCGATCGTCGCGCCGGCCCGGACGGCCAGCTCGATGACGTCCTCCTCGAGCGAGGGGCCGAGCTCGGCGGGTTCGGCGTCGAACTCCCGTTCGAGCAGCTGGTTGCGGGAGAACCGCCTGACGATCTCGATGGCCCGGGGCGCGACGGGCGTCCGCGCAAGGTGGAAGAATCCGCGGGAGACCATCACCTCCGCGACCAGGAGCGCGAGGTTGCTCTCGAGCGGATCGTCCTCGTTCCAGCGCTCGTCCTCGCGGACGAGCTGTCGCGTCAGCCGGAGGCCCTCGTAGCTCAGCTGCACGCCGGCGGCCCGCGTCGCCGCCGCGGCCGCTCGGTCACGGGCACCCCCGTCGCGGCCACTCACGTCCACCGTCCGGGCGGTGAGGATCGTGAGGGCGCCCGGCGTCATCGACGCCCCGTCGACGATCCGACCGATCTCGTCGCCCAGCGGCTCGGATTCGACGTCCGCGACCGCCTCGAGCGACGCGGTCCGGGCGATGCTGGCCTCCTCCATTGCGCGGGCCTAGGTGCGAATTTGATAAATGCCTTTGGAAAGGGACCGTCGGGGACGGCGATCGGCCATCGGTGGACCTCCGATGTCAGGTGAGGCTCCCACAGCCACTGGTGGAGGTTACAGGCGTCCAGCAAGCGAGACCCCCACAGCCCAGCGGTCACTCCTTCGACACTCCTGTCATCGTATACTGCCACCCGGTTCGTGCCACGTCGCGGCGCAGATCGCGAATCGCGGATCGCGGACCGTGGATCACGGATTGCGGACCGTAGATCGCGGATTGTGGACCGTAGATCGCGGATTGTGGACCGTAGATCGCGGATTGTGGACCGTAGATCGCGGATTGTGGACCGTGAATCACGGATTGCGGATCGCCCGCACCACTCACCGCCGCCGGTGGATGTCCAGGCCGAGCGAGTCGGAGATGTACAGGAAGAGGTTGTCGATCTCCTCGTCGATGTTCCGCTTGAAGAACCGCTCGACGCCCGGGAACCGCCCATCGACCACGAACCGGTTCCTGACGGCGCAGCCGTCGTCGGTGGGCGTCAGCTCGTGTTCGCCCCTGACGTCCATCACCTTCGAGCGGCCGACGAACCGCACGAACTCGGGGTCGTCCCGCTCGACGTCGCGGGTCCGGACGGCGACGGTCCGGCCGAGGCCGGGGATGGGGAGCCGCAGTTGCCAGACGAGCTCGTCGCCGTCGACCTCGTAGCTGTCGACGATGCTGATCGCCTCGGCGCGGGCCTCCGGGTCGGCGATCAGCGCCCAGACCTCCTCGACGGTGGCGTCCACCTCGAAGGTCCGCTCGACGTCCGTGACCATACGGACCGGAGGGCCTCCGGCCGTAATAACCCCACAGGATTCGGCCGGGGATCATCTGTAGCGAAACCCCCTCTGCGGGGGGTGGAGCCCCAGCTCCCAGGCGTCGACTTGGGCAAGACCCTTACCGCACAGCGTCGAGGTGTCGCCATGATCCAGGTCGACGACGACGGGGACGTCCGGGTCGTCACGCTCGACAGGCCTGCGCGACGGAACGCCCTGACACCGGAGGGGCTCGACCAGCTCCAGCGAGCAGTCGTGACCGCCCCGACTCCAGTCGTCCACCTCCACGGCGCCGGCGACGCGTTCTGTGCCGGCGCGGACCTGGAGGTCGTCGGGGAGGTTGCCGAGGCGGCCGAGGCGGCCGAGGTGACCGGGGACACCGGGGGCACCGAGGACGCCGGAGTCGCCGCCGACGCCGCAGGTGGCGGGCCCGCGACGGATCAAGCGGACGACGGGAACAACGACGTCGAACGGTTCGTCCGCCGGGGACAGCGCGTCGCGTCCGCAATCGAGGACGCCGACGCGATCGTCGTGGCCGGCGTCGACGGTCCCGCCCGTGGCGGTGGCGTCGAACTCGCGCTCGCCTGCGACGTCCGGGTGGCGACGCCGCGGGCGACCTTCGCCGAACCGGGCGTCACGTTCGGGCTGTTCGGGGCCTGGGGCGGGACGGTCCGCCTGCCGGAGGTGGTGGGCCTCGGGGACGCGCTGGACCTCTCGCTTTCGGGCCGGGTCGTGGACGCCGAGGAGGCGCTCCGCATGGGACTCGTCTCCAGGATCGTCGACGACCCGCGCACGGTGGCCGACGAGCTGGCCGACAACGACGAGCTGGCCCTGCGGCTCGTCAAGGAGCGGGTCCGGGACCGGTCGCCGAAGGAGGCCCAGGAGGACGCCGAGGTCGCCGCTTTCGAGGAGCTCCTCGCCGCACGGTCCGCGGAGATCCGGACACTGGGCCGACGAAATCGGGAGTGAGCGGCCCACGGGATGGAGGCACGGAGCCGCTCGCGACGGCGTGGCCACCGTAAACGTTGTGCCGTCGCACCGGATAGGTGGATCAACTGATGCACGAGTGCGACTATTGCGGGGAGACCCACGACAGCGAGCGTGCCCACCTCAGGCACCTCAAGTCGGCCCACCGCGACGAGCTGGGGCCGATCGACCGCCGCCGCGTGGGTGACGTCGAGGTCGACGATGGCGGCCTCCCCACCGGGCCGCTGGCGCTCGGGGTCGTCGTCCTCGCCTCGTTCGCCGTCGTCGGCTACGTCGTCTTCATCGCCGGGAGTGGCGACGCCGGCGCCGGCGCCGCGGACCACGGGTCGATCGCCGACGACGGCGAGCCCTACGACGTCGGCGCGATCCACACCCACGGGACGATGGAGGCGACCATCGACGGTGACGAGATCGACTTCGAGGAGGACTCGCGGATCGGCGGATCCGACGCCTTCCACTTCCACCGGGGGTACGCCGACCGGTTCGGTGAGCAGATCTACCACATCCACGCCCGAGGGGTAACCCTGCAGTACGCCCTCGACGCCCTCGGCATGGAGGTGAACGACGACGGGACGGTCCTGACGTTCGACGGGGAGACCTACGACGATAGCGACGCCGACACGACCGTCGAGATCACCGTCGACGGCCAGCCGGTCGAGCCGGCCGACCACCTCCTCGAGGGCGTCGGGCCCGAGGACGAGGCGGCGGCCGGCGAGGGCGATAGCGTTCGGATCGTGGTCGAGGTGGACGACTAGCGCACAGCGTCGCGGAGCGTCGCGGAGCGCCCTGGTCCTTCGCTACAGGGGCGCCGGCATCGGCGGCAGTTCACGCTTGTGGGCGCTCCGCTCGTGGAGCTCGACGACCCGGTCGACGGCCCCCTCCGAGACGCCGAGGGTCCGGACGGTCGCCGAGCGCGAGAACGGCCCGTCGACGTGGAGCGCCAGGATGGCGTCCAGCTCGTCGTACCCCAGGCCCATCTCCTCCTCGTCGGTCTGGCCCTCCCACATCGCCGCGCTCGGCGTCCGGGTCACGAGGTCCTCCGGGACGCCCACCTCGCGGGCGAGCTGGCGGACCTGGACCTTGTAGAGGTTGCCGATCGGATGGCAGTCGACGGCGCCGTC
Source organism: Natronomonas sp. (assembly GCA_007135435.1). Taxonomy (GTDB): domain Archaea; phylum Halobacteriota; class Halobacteria; order Halobacteriales; family Haloarculaceae; genus Natronomonas. The sequence continues at coordinate 1,877 of SLIW01000531.1, read as the reverse complement.
GCCGTACTTCGTGAAGTAGCCCGTCGCGGCCTCCGAGCGGTTGCCCGTCCCGAGGACGACCCTGTCCTCGGCGTTCGCGACGAAGTAGTTGAGCACGGCGCGGGTCCGCACCCGGACGTTCCCCAGGGCCGTCCGGTCGCCGGCTGCCTCCTCGGGAGCCGCGTCGACGAACGCGTCGACGATCGGGCCGATCTCGATCACGTCGTAGTCGATGCCGAGGTCGTCGGCCACCCGCTCGGCGTCCGTCCGGTCGGCCTCGGGGTTGACCTCGCTCGGCAGGACCAGCCCGTGGAGGCCGTCGGGGCCGAGGGCCTCGACGGCGAGGTGGGCGGTGAGCGTCGAGTCGATGCCGCCGGAGAGCCCGAGGACGGCGCCGTCAGCGCCGGCGGCGTCGACCGTGTCGGCGATGAACGCCACGATGTGGTCTCGGCGCGCGGCGAGTTCGTCCTCGGAGAAGCGCAGGTCAACGTTCGTCCCCTCGAGCAGCGATTCGGACGTCGTCATCGGGAGGTGGTTCGGCCGCTCGCGACTAATAGGCTCGCGTGTGTTGGGGGTTTCTGGACGGGCGTTCGCTTCTCGCGGGCTGCAGGCGCTCCTACCTTCGTAGTGTTCGACAGCAAGTACGGACCCGTCTCGGCCTAAAGGACCGCGGCCATACTGGTGGATGACGGCTCGGAGTTAACGGGTACACGGTCCGACACCCGGGTCGTCCAGTGGTGGAGTTGGACCTGTATTCACCCGATCGCGGGAGTTGGAGGGGGATATCGAGTTCGTCGTCCGTCGCACGGGAACAGGTTGCAACGTCTTCGGTCGGGTTCGGCGATACGGTGAGTTCCCACGAGCTACTGCTCGCCAAGGGATAAGTAGTCGTCAGGTTGTAGTCTAGGCGATGAACGAAGGCACCGTCGAACACATCTACATCTCTTCGGAGACAGCCGGCGAGATGGTCGAGAAACGCACCGTCGAGGCCGTCAAGGAACGAGGGCTACGAGGTGACCGGTACTTCAAGGGAGAGGGGATCTGGAACGAGATGGACAGCGACGAGACCGAGGCGAGCGACGTCACGTTCATCGAGGCCGAGGCGGTCGAGGCGGTCCGTCGGGACTACGACATCGACCTCGAGTTCGAGGACCCACGTCGCAATATCACGACCCGTGACGTCGCCCTGAACCACCTCGTCGACGAGCAGTTCCAGGTCGGGGACGTGGTCTGTGAGGGCGTCGGGCTCTGTTCGCCGTGCGGGTACATGCAGGGGCTCGTCGGAAAAGGTAACGTCGCCGGGGCGCTCACGCATCGGGGAGGACTCGACGCACGGGTCGTCGAATCCGGCGAGATCACTGTCGGTGACGTGATCACGTGGTGAGAGTCCGTCTCGCTGGGGGCGCGTTCGGAAGGAGGCTCACGGCCCGGAGAAATCATTCGCGTACAGCGGATTTCTACCCCCGATGACCGACGTCGAAACGAGTGTGGACGACAGACTCGATCTCGTCATCGAGACGGGACCCGACTATCCAGACGGTGGCAACCACCTGTGTTACGTGACTATCGAGTACGACGGGGAAGAGCTCGCGACCATCAACTCGCCATCGAAACCGTGGGAGCACTTCACGAAGGTGATGGTGCGGAACATCATCGTCAAGCGTCTCGACGAGTACGATTCCGACGAGGTGGTCGACGACCTCCTCGAGGACGCATTCCGTGATCGACGGGATGCCCTCGACGAGATCTACGGGTGGGAGTAGAGGAGCAGCGTATCCTGCGCATGTCACTGGATGGGAGAGACGACGGCTATCGACTGCAAGCCGAGACAAGAGATGCATTCTCACAACTCGCTCCCTTCATCGCCCCGAGACGCTACGTTGAAGTGCCGCCGACGG
>SLIW01000135.1 GCA_007135435.1 Natronomonas sp. | reverse complement strand
TCAGTGAATTGGCTGCGCGCGCCAGTGTCCCGCCGCGATGGCCGGACCGATCAGTCGACGTAGCTGTACTTCCGTTCGCCCATTCGGCCCCAGCCTTCGAAGACGAACTCCTCGCTGGGTGTCGTGAACTCCTCGACGTCCGTCTCCTCGTCGTAGTTGTGGACGTCGTGGACCAGCTCGTACTCCGCGAAGCTGATGTCGTAGCGGGCCTCCAGCTGCTCGTCGACGTTCAGCTGGGCGATCTCCTCCTCCCAGCCGGGCTGGACGGTCTCCGCGTGCACCTCCGCCTGCGCGCCACTGCCGTAGGAGGCGACGCCCAGCTGTCTTCCGGTTAGGTCGATCCCCTCGTCGAGGGCCCTCCGGAGGCCGCTCATACGGGCGACGTGGACGCTGCCCGTGTACCAGTTGCCGACGTGGCGGCTGATGTCCAGGGTCGGATCGACGACCCGCTCGTACCAGTCGGCGTAGGCGTCCGTCTCCACGAGCCGGTCGGTGTACTCGCCCATCGCGTCGAGGTAGGCCCCGTCGTCGTCGAAGGCCTCTGGACGCGGCTGGCGGCCGATCTCGTCCGCGAGCGACTCCTCGACCTCGGTGTCGCGGATCATGTGCCGGTAGGCCAGCGCGGCCGCCTTCCGGACCATCCCCGGGAAGGGGGTGTGGAAGGGCAACAGCGCGAACTCGTCGGGCTGGATCTTGCCGGCGACGGACTCGTAGTCGATGACTGCCTCGCGCATCCGCGCCAGGTAGACCTGCACCGAGCGCTTGCCGTCGACGCTCGGGAACTGCTGGTTCGGCTTCAGGAAGTCGGTCTCGTCGGCCGAGCCGTAGCCCTGCGCGTTCGAGATCTCCACCAGGTCGGGGTCCTCGTCGATGAGCATCGCGACAGCGCCGGCGCCCTGGGTCGCCTCGCCGGGGTCGTCCCGGGCGTACAGCGCCGTGTCCGTCGCGACGACCAGCGCCGCGCGCCCGCGGTTGCGGCCCGCCCGGATCCAGTTGTACGCGTCGTCGATGCTCTGGGTGCCCGCGACGCAGGCGAACTTCCGCTCGCCCTTGTTCGCGTGGTGGAAGTCGCCGTCGAAGACCTGCTCGAGACAGCCGGCGATGTACGTGGAGACGGGCTTGGATTGGTCGAACGCCGACTCGGTCGCCACGTCGATGCGCCCGATGTCCTCGGGCTCGAGGCCCTTCCGGGCCATGAGCCGGTGGGCGGCGTTCGCCCCCATCGTGACGATGTCCTCGTAGGTGTCCGGGAACGAGCTGGCGTACAGCCCCAGGCCCTTCGTGTACTTCGCGGGGTCGTCGCCCATCTTCGGGGCGAACGTCTCCGCGAGGTCCAGCCTGAGTTTCCCGGTGTGCATCTCGATGGCGTCGATGCCGACGCTCGTGTCGCTCATGGCCCCACAGTCGTTAGTTTCGTATAAGGGTCTGTCGATGGGAAGTTCGACAGTTGTCGAATCCGGTCGGCCCACGGGCGGGTAGATCCTATAGACGATCGGCGCCAGCAGTCAGCCTACTCGCCCACCTCGACGGTCAGCACGTCCCCGTCGTCGCCCGCCGTGACGTACACCCTGAACCGATCGCCGTCCTCGCCGTCGACCTCGACCTCCACCGAGGCGCGGCCGTCGTCGTCGGTCACGTTGTGGGTGCCAGGCGGCCCGGTGTCGGATCCCCCACCCGGCCACTCGAGCGCCCCGACGTCCTGGTCGCCCTCGATCGAGAAGTCGACCTCGGCTTCGGCGATCGGCGATCCGTCCTCCGCGTCGGTCGCCTCCATCGTCAGCTCGACCGTCTCGTCCGACGTGGTGACCGTCCCTCCCTCGATCGGCTCGCCGTCCGCCGCGACCCACCGGGTGTCGAACACCGGCGGATCCGCCCCGTCCCGGGGAGGTTCGAACGCCGGGTCACCGTTCAGGCCCGCGACGGCACACGAGAGCTGGAACTCGCCCTCGAGTTCGATCTCGACCCTGCCGTCGCCAGCATCTGCGACGTTCTCGACTCCGTCTACGCCGTCGAGGATCTCGTCGTCCCACACGGCGGCGTCGAACTGGCTCGGTATCGTGACCGTGGGATCCTCGACCTCGCCGTAGCGATGGCGGTGGGTAGCGTCGACGTCCACGCTGATCCCGGTGCGGCCGTTCTCGGAGACGGATCCCGTGACCAACAGGAGGTCGATCCGATCGGTCCCGACGAATCGCTGATCCCCGTACACCCCACCACCGTCCCGGAACTCGCGGCTCACGAACGTGTGTTCGTAGGTCGTCGGACCGGCGTTCCGGTACTCGTTGTAGCCCGGCGAGTAGACCAGCGATCGCGAGAACGTCCCGTCGGCGGCCTCGCCGCAGACGTCGGCGGCGATGTCCTCCCCGCCGGCGTCGATCGCGACCTCCCCACGCGGGGACGTCTCGAGGGACCCGGAGGCCGGCGAGGGGTTCAACGCGAGCAGCCGGGCCGGGTAGCCGGTCCCGAGGGTGACGCTGGTCGAGCGCTCGTCCCCGCTCTCGACGGCGTTGACGACGTTGCTCTGGAGCTCGGAGAACTGCGTCTGTACGGTGGCCGCGTGGTCGAACTCGACCTCCGCGTTCTGGCTCGGGACGACGAAGGCCTGGTAGCCGGCGAAGGCGACGACGAGTATCGCGAAGAGGAGGAGCGCGCCGACGAGCACCGGCTGGCCCCGCTCGTCGTCCCTGAATCCCATACCGGCTGGATGGAGGTCGCCGTCAAAAACCTGTCCACGTCCTCGGCGGTCGTCCTGCCACGTGGTTCGTCCGCCGTCCGCCGATGGGTTCATCCACCGTCCGCCGATCGGTTCGTTCGCCGTCAATCGATCGTCGTCTACGCCCCTCGTGTCGTCTACGCCCCTCGTGAGAATGAGAACAACGCCCCCATATCCGCTCACGTCCCTTGGCGTCAGATCACCGGTCCGATGATCAGGCCGCGCCCGTCGGTCACTCGTCCTCTTCGACGACTTCCGGGTCCGCCAGCGCCGTCGCCAGGGAGTCCAGGCCGTTGATCCACTCGGCCACCAGTCCGTACTCCAGGTCTTCGGCGACCGTCCGGTCCAGGTCGTCGCCGGCGAACAGCCGGGTCCCTGCCTGTGCGCAGTGGGCGAGGGCGGCGTCGAGGTCCTCCTCTGCCTCGGCGTCGGCGGCCGCGCGGATGTAGTCCTCGACGTTCCCCTCCTCGGCCGAACCTCCGACGATGTACTCCTCGGCCGAGTAGAAGACGCAGACCAGCGAGGTCTGGACGCCGTCGACGAGCATCAGCTTCTCCTCGTCGGCGAACTCCACCTCCGAGAGGACGATCTCGCGTACCTTCGCGAGTTCCGCGAGGGCCGACTCCTCGTCGAGTTCGCCCTCCTCGTGGGCGCCGACGATCTTCGCGATCGCGATCGCCGCGTCGTCCTGGAGGTTCAACAGCAGGCGAGCGGAGTCCTCGTTCTCGGGGTCGATCTCCTCCTCGCGGAGCCGATCGAGCCAGTTGTTCCACCGTTCCTCGGTGTAGTACTCGCCGGGGGGCGTGCTCATGGCGGATGGTGTGTGGGGCGGGAGATAGGCCTTTTCCTTGCGCGGGCACGTGACAGACGAGTGACTGTTCCGGGGGAGAGCGTCACCGCTCCTTCCGGGGTTCGCGGCCGAGTTCCTCGGCGACCGCCTCGACCTTCTCGTCGGCGTGCTGCTCGCGGCCGCGCTTCTCGTCGATCTTCAGGAGGGTGCTCACCCGGTCGCCGTCGACGGCCTTGTGCGCGGCGGCGGTCGCCGCCAGCAGCGTGTCGATGTCGTCGGCCTCGACGACCGTCCCCATCGGGTTCGTCTCGTAGGCGACGTCGAACTCCTCGAGCGCCTCGACGGCCTTGGCGACCTCCGGGGCCATGCTTTCGGTCGTGTACGGTGCGACGCTGAGCAGGGCAACGACGCTCATGCCTCCACGTTCGTCGGCGAACCAGTTAAACGGGCGGTCGCAGCCAGGACGGTCCGTACCTGGTCGGTCGGAATTAGGTCGGTCGGAACCTGGTCGGTAGAAGCCCGTTCGGCCCGATCCAGAGCGATTCGCACGATTACGCTGAGCGGACCGAGGAAACGGTTCGGCCGTCCTCCAAGGTCTGCTCAATCACTATAAGTGCCCGGCCCGAGGTGGCGCCCATGAGCTCAGACCCGGTTGCGCCACAGCACCGCGACCGGCGCGTCGAGGCCAACGGGGTGACGTTCGAGTGCCTCGTGGCGGGCGACGGCGATCGACTGGCCCTGTGCCTCCACGGCTTCCCCGACGACGCCGGGTCGATGGGCCCGCTCCTGTCGCGGCTGGCCGACGCGGGCTTCACCGCCGTCGCGCCGTACATGCGCGGGTACGCGCCGACCGGGCCCGCCCCGGACGGCGACTACTCGGCGAGGGCGCTCGGCGCCGACGCAGTCGCACTCGCCGACGCGCTCGGCGACGAGTTCGAGACCGAAGACGCGGTCCTGGTCGGTCACGACTGGGGCGCCGTCGCGGCCTACGCGGCGGACTGGACCGACCCGGACGCCTTCACGCGGATGGCGTCCCTCGCCGTCCCACCCGGCTTCGATGCCCTCCTCCTGCGGTACCCCCGTCAGATCCTCCGCAGCTGGTACATGTGGTTCTTCCAGCTCCCCGACGTCCCCGAGCGCGCGCTCCGGTGGCGCGAGTTCGCCCTGCTCGAGCTCCTGTGGGGGACCTGGAGCCCCGGCTGGGACTACCCACCCGAGCGGATGGAACACGTCAAGGAGACCTTCGCCACCGGCGACACGGTCGAGCACGCCCTCGAGTACTACCGCGACACCGTGGGTTCGTCGCTCCGATCGCTGGTCAGCGGGGAGGTCCCCGACCTGGAGGACGTGCCCCCGATCCGGACGCCGACGCTCGTCGTCACGGGAGCGGACGACGGGTGCATGGGGACCGAGCTCTTCGACCACGCCGACGTCGTCATCGAGGAGTGCCGGGTCGTCCGCGTGCGGGACGCCGGCCACTTCGTCCACCTGGAACGCCCGGACGTGGTGGGCGACGAGATCGTCGCGTGGCTGACCGATGGGCAGAACGATAGGTAGACCGACGGGTCGACCGATAGGTAGACCGATGGTCCCGACGACGGATCCGACCCAGGGGACCTCGTCGGGGCGAGATCCCCCGAGGACGGGGTACGACCGCCCGACGACGATACGGTCGCCGTCGGCTAGTACTCGCGGAGCTCCAGCATCCACTCCTCGGTGATCGCGAGGCAGTAGCGGCCGACCGAGACCGCGAGGAGGTCGCTGGACGACCACGCGACGAACCAGCCGTCCCCGGAGAGGTCCGCCCCCGCCGCCGCCGGGACCTCGACCTCCACCGGTCCCACCTCCACCAGCCGTTGCCTGTTCGCCATAGCGCCGTCAGGGTTGTGACACCACTTAACTTTACCAGTTGTTTTCGCCTCCGTTGTGGGCGACCGAACGCCGCCGTTCCATGGATTTCGAGGAGAATCTCGCGGTGCGAACGGGATCGTCCACGGGCTGGCTCAGGTGTTCCACGGTCGAGGAACGTGGGGCTCCTCGTCGACGACGTTGCCATACAGGAACGTGCTCGAATGGTACAGTCCTACCGCTTCGTCCGGTGCCTACTCGTCCTCGTCATCGGCTTAGTCCTCACCGTCATCGGCCTGGTCCT
>SLIW01000423.1 GCA_007135435.1 Natronomonas sp. | reverse complement strand
GGTTACAAGAAACCCCAAGGGGATCGTCGACGGTTACTCGAGGGTAGCTCACCATGGGGAGAAATGTGACCGGAATCAGGAGAAATCCAGACAATTGCGGCTCGATACGTCAGCAGGAGGCGGCCCCTAATAGTCCTATTACGGTTAATATTTACGAGGTGCGGTCGAACCTTCACGTATGCCCCACGGGCAAGACATCGAACACGACACCTCCAAGATCGAATCGGAGTACGAGTGCCTCGGGTGTGGACGGATCGTCACCGCCAAAACCAACCCGGGTGAGTGTACAGAATGCGGTGGGGATTTCCAGAACCGGGCGAAATCGCTGGAATAGATCCGTTCCGGGTTCATCACCATGTCTCCTGACCACTGTTCGACCGATGGAGGAACTGAACAGCTCGTGGAAGCCCAACCGGAGACGGCACTCGACACCGCCCGACACCAGCTCGTTCGGGCGGCGTCGCAGATCGACGTCGACCAGAACATCGTCGAGCGGCTGACCCATCCCCGGGCCGTCCACGAGGTGACGATCCCGCTCAGGCGGGACGACGGCACGGTCGAAGTGTACCAGGGGTATCGCGTCCAACACGACAACGTTCGGGGCCCCTACAAGGGGGGACTCCGATACCACCCGCACGTCAGCCGCGAGGAGTCGATCGGGCTGGCGATGTGGATGACCTGGAAGTGCGCCGTGGTCGACCTCCCGTTCGGGGGCGCGAAGGGTGGCGTGAACGTCGACCCCAAGGACCTGAGCGACGACGAGACCGAACGGTTGACACGCCGCTTCACCAACGAGATCCGGAACGTCATCGGCCCCATGACCGATATTCCCGCCCCGGACATGGGGACCTCGGCCCAGACGATGGCGTGGATCATGGACACCTACAGCGTCCAGGAGGCCGAGACCTCGCCCGGCGTCGTGACCGGGAAGCCGACGTCGATCGGCGGGAGTCGGGGGCGAGAGGAGGCCCCGGGTCGAAGCGTGGCCATCATCGGTCGTGAGGCACTGGATTACTACGAGAGACCCATCGAGGAGACGACGGTGGCCGTCCAGGGGTTCGGGAGCGTCGGCGCGAACGCGGCGCGCCTGCTCGACGACTGGGGAGCCACCGTCGTCGCCGTCAGCGACGTGAACGGGGCGGCGTACGACCCCGACGGTCTCGATACCTGGGCGATCCCGACCCACGATGTAGAGCCTGAGGCCGTGACCAAGCACGCCACCGAGGTGCTGAGCAACGAGGAGCTGCTCGAACTCGACGTCGACCTCCTCATCCCGGCGGCGGTCGGGAACGTCATCACCGAGGCCAACGTCTCCGACGTCGAGGCGAACCTGATCGTCGAGGGGGCGAACGGCCCGATATCGTTCGCCGCCGACGCCATCCTGACGGATCGGGGCATCCCGGTCGTGCCGGACATCATCGCCAATGCCGGAGGCGTGACGGTCAGTTACTTCGAGTGGCTCCAGGACATCAACCGTCGAGCGTGGACGCTCGAGGAGGTCCAGGACGAACTCGAGGAGGTCATGCTGACGGCATGGGAGGCGGTGCGACGGGAACGGGAGGCCCACGAGGTGACCTGGCGCGAGGCGGCCTACATCCTCGCACTCACGCGGATAGCCGAGGCTCACGAGAGTCGGGGGCTGTGGCCCTGAGGACGACCACCGACGTATCCTGACCCGTTCGTCTGTTCCGCCTTCTGTTCCGCTCTCGACGGGCGACGTCAGGTGGGTCCGTCTGGACTCCTCACCGTCTGGACCGCTCGCGGTCGCCGCTCGAAGACGACGAGTGGCTGGTCGAGACGGGTAGTTATCCTCTATCGGAGGTCACGCAAAGGGGCCGACTCGTGAAGCTGGTCAACCCTCCGAGTGACGAGTCCGTCAACCAGTGGCGGACCGACGCCACCCAGACACTCGTTTCACAGCCACTGTCTGGGCAGCGCGTGCGTTATCCAGCTGCGACCTCGCGGCGGTGACACCACCGCAACGAACCGGCGACGACGACCGCCGATGCCGCGACGAGGGCGTAGCTCCAGACGGGAGCGCCGTAGACGATTCCCAGGACGACGCCGACGACGCCCGCGACGACCCCGGCGACGACTCCAACCGCCGCGGGACAGCCCCAGATCGTCGGGACGTTCTCGTCCCAGACGGCACACCACACGAAGGACGTCCAGCCCAGGAAGGCGAACAGGACGAGCAGGGCGAAGCTCCAGATGGGACCCCCGTAGCTGACGAGGAGCGCGAAGCTGACCGCGACGCCGAGCAGACTCACCCCGACGCCGATCATCCCCGGACAGTCCCGTGGACTCGGGAGCCCGACGGCGTCTAGGCTCGCCATGTGTCCACCCCTCTCGTCGAGGCAGGATAGCGGGCACCAGACCCTCCGTCGGAGGTAACCAGGGCGTGTGCGCCACCCCGGCCACGGCTGAGTCTGCACGGGGTACGAGTTTCAGCGATCGGCCTGGGTCGGCTCGGACGCTCGACTGGTAGTTGCATGTTCTGCTGTACCTGGAGGGTCGTGTACCACCCGGAAGTACCTCGCGTCAGCTCTCACCGAGTGAGAACGGCCCGGTCGCTTTCGAGTGTGGTGAGGCAGGGTTGGGCGGATCGGTCGCGGCAGGCCCGCGTAGCTGGGAGCCACACGCGACAACACCACAGTGGTAGCTCGTGATCACGGTGATAGCTCGTGACGAAATCGGGGATCTCGGTGTGAAACGACCGACAGCCGGTCGCCGAGTAGGGAGGATCCACCCGAGGGTATTTGGCCGCGATGCGTGTAATGCACGTGTGACTCGAACGATTCTCGTCCCGGTCGAGGGGGCACCGCTCTCGATGAAGGCCCTCGAGACGGCCCTGGTCGACTACCCGGACGACGACATCGTCGTGCTCCACGTCATGGATCCGATCGGTTCCGGGCTCAGTCTTCTCGACGTCATGCGACCGACGTTTCAGGACGGCTCACCGCCGGGGTCGGTCTCCCCGGAGTACTGGCGTGAGTGGCACGAGGAGGCTCAGACCAAGGCCGACGAGGTCTTCGACGAGGCACGGGACATCGCGGACGAGCACGGGGGTTCGATCGAGACCGTCCTCGAGTTCGGCGATCCGGACGACATCATCGTCGAGTACGCCGAGGAGAACGACGTCGACCGGATCGTCATGGGAAGTCACTGCAGAAGGGGTGCCGAACGGTTCCTCCTCGGAAGCGTGGCCGAGCGAGTCGTCGTCCGCGCGCCGGTCCCGGTCATGATCGTCAGGTGACGCCGAACGCCCGGGCACGTTCCGTCTGTAGAATCCGCCCGGCGTCGGCGGCCGTGTGACCGGTCCGACTCCACGTGGCCGTTCGACTCCTCGCTATCGTCCGACTCCACGTGGCCGAACGTCGAGTCGACGGATATCACTCGGCGGATTCACGTTCCACGTCAGTCGATTCATCTCGTCGATGGATTCCGTCCACGTCACGCGTCGATCCGGCAACTCGTTCGCCCCCCACGCACGTACCCGCCACCTCGGCCGGTTTCTCACGGGATAGGAACGAGAGCAGGCCATTATGCGATCCCGGTACGAACGTCCTCGCGAGGTTGATTCCAATGCCAATCGATGACCTCGCTCGAGGTGACGCCGTCACGGCCGCCCCCGACACATCCGTCGCCGAACTCGCCGCGACGATGGACGAGGAGAACGTCGGGAGCGTCGTGATCACGAACGACGAGACCCCGGTCGGTATCGTCACGGATCGGGACCTGACCGTCCGCGTCCTCGGTTCGGAAACCGACCCGGCATCCCAGACGGCCGAGGACGTGATGACCAGCGACCTCTGTACGGCGGAACCGGACGAGGGTTTCTACGAGGCGGCCAACCTGATGGCCGAACACGGGGTCCGGCGGCTCCCCATCTGTGAAGGTGATACCCTCGTCGGGATCATCACCGCCGACGACATGACTGAACTGCTCGCCGACGAGCAACAGCAACTCGGTGAGATCATCCGCGCCCAGCGACCGGAGTACTGACCGAGGGCCGACCGCTGTCGGATCCGACGCATGGACCCGGTCACGGGGCGTTTCAGGTTCCGGTTCGGCAACCCGGCAGGTGATCCGAAGTCAGCCGACGCTGAGCGGATCACGTGCCGGCCATGGTAGCCAGCAGGTGGCCACCCTGTCCACCGCGCTCGGAACCGGACCTGGAGTCCATCGGCCGTGACCGTCGACCGCCCTTCTGCACGGTCCGTCATTCTCGAACGCCGGCTGGCGAGAGGTCGTCGATCAGTGCGGCCACCTGTTCGACGGCGGTCGTCGGATATTCGTAGTCAGCCGCAGCGGCGGTTTCTCGCGAGAGCCACTGGAAGAGGTCCAGCGTGGCGAAGAGCGCCCGCCAGCAATCCGACGGATCGTAATCGGCGACCGTCTCGGGGAGCTCGTCGATCGCCCGAGGGTCGGCCCACTCCTCCAGGAATCTACCGGCGTGCCAGGCATGATTCCCGTGAACCCCTCGTGCGTGCCACGCCAGCATCGGGAGGAGCGACTCCTGTTTGAGTCGTCCGTCGAGTGCGTGCATGGCCGTCCACAGCTCGCCTCGGCGAAGCTTCTTCGCGATCCAGACCGCCCGGTACAGGCATCGGTGGACGGTCTCGACGAACGCGTCATCGCCCGGAAGTGACACCCCGAGTTCGTCGTCGGCCACGTCGTCGACGCGCGACGACAGTGCCGACGCCAGATCGTCCTTGTCGACGAGGACCCGGTAGCCGTGGGCGAGGACTTCGAAGACCTCGTCGGGGGCGGTTCCGAGTGGGGTCACCTCCTCGCTGGGGACCGCCACGAAGTCGACCTCGAGGCCCCCGTCGAAGATGACGTGCCGCTCCGAGAACCCACCGACGGGTGCGTCCTCGGTACAGGAGACGAGGGGCGATCCGAGCTCGCCGAGCCAGTCGTCGTCGCGAACGTACCGCTCCGCGGCGGTGGAGACCAGGGCGAAGTCGATGTCCGACCACCCGTCCGCCGGTCGATCCTCGCGTGCCCGCGACCCGAAGACGACCACCAGACGGACGTCCGGGCGGTCGTCTGCCCACGACTCCACCCGGTCTTCGAAGGCCTCGTAATCCCAGCACGGTGGATCCATACATCGGGATGTCCGTGATTCCGACAAAACCTTTCGGCCTCCTGAGGACACTCCGGGTGGGAAAGGTGCGTGACCGTCCTGCCGCGCCGAGAACCGAACCGGTGGCGAACAGCCCTCCCGTTCCGACCCTGGAAGGTCATTCCCCCGACGAGCCGAATGACGACCGACCGTTCCTCGCGTGGCCCGCTTACGGTTCTACCTCGAGGTACGCCATCGCCTCCTCGTCGGAGACCTGATCGAAGCGAGCGTAGAACTGGCCGACCCCCATGAAGCTGCGCGGGGTCTCGAGACAGACGACCTCGTCCGCGAGCTCCCGTAGCTCGTCGATGGTGTCGGGCGGGCCGACGGGCACCGCCAGGACGACGCGCTCCGCCTCGGTCCCCTCGAGCATCTGCAGACACGCCCGGACGGTCGATCCCGTCGCCACGCCGTCGTCGACGACGACCACGGTCTTCCCGGTCAGGTCCGGAGCCGATCGCCCCGCCCGGTACGTGTCCGCCTTCTGTCGTGCGGCCTCCGCTTCCCGCTCGCGCTCCCGCTCGAAGTACTCCTCGTCG
>SLIW01000088.1 GCA_007135435.1 Natronomonas sp. | reverse complement strand
TTGACGGCGTCATCGCGGACGTCTGTGCGGGCCTGGCCGATCGGGTGGACGACCCGACGGATCGCGGGTAGCCGATCCGGGGGATGGGTAACGCGACGCGGCCGTCACGGTCGGATCTCCTCGATCGGGGGTGGGCGAGGCCCAGGACGGTCGACCGGACCGGCTACTCGACGAACCGGTCGAGGACGGTCGCTCCCCGGCCGGCGAGCACGACGAGGCCCGCCGCCCCGAGCGCGGCCGCGACGATCACGTACAGGAGCGCCGACCCGACCCAGAGGAGGGCGCCGAGGAGGAGGGGGACGAGCACCACCAGGGAGACCGTCCGGGTCCGCGTGGCGCCGAACAGCCGACCGGCTGGATCGGGCGGCGACGACCGTCGCTCGGCCACGCGCCAGGCGACGAACGCGCCCAGGGCCGCCGCCCCGACGACCGCGGCGTCCCGGTCGAGACACACGGCGCCGGCGCAGGCGGTCCGGGGCGTCGGGCCGAAGACGACCCCGGCGGCCACCGCGAGGAGCCCGATCCCCGCCCCGACGGCGAGCGACCGGGCTGGATCGCCCTGGGCGTACCGCTCGACCGCCCAGAGGAAACCGACGGCGGCCCCGATGCCGACGGCGACGTCGACGAGGTAGTGGACGCCCAGGACGATCCGGGACAGCGACGCCGCGGCGATCGGCACGGCGGCGACCGCGACGCGGGCCCGCCGCGAGCCGACCCGGAGGGTGAGCGCCAGCCCGCCGAAGACGAGCGTCGCACCCATGGCGTGGCCGCTCGGGAAGCCGGTCGTGGCCGTCTCGATGAGGTGCAGCTCGACCGGCGGCCGGGAGAGTGCGAACGCCGCCTTGAGGCCGGCAAGCAGCGAGAACCCGCCGATAACGACCCCGAGGTAGTGGATCGCCCGGTCGCGCTCGAGCACGAGCACCGCGCCGGCGGTGACGGCGGCGAGCGTCGGGATGTCGCCGGCCCGCGTCGCCAGCTCGACGACGGGCAGGAGGCCGTCGGGGACGAGCCGCTGGGCCAGCTCGACCTCGCCGAAACCGCGGTCCATACAGGTCCCTCACCGGCCGTCCCGCTTGGGACTTTCGACGTCTCCAACGCAGAGGCGCTTCGACCAACCCCCGATGTGAACCGTTCAATGGGAACGATTGGTATCAGATGGCTTTCAACATCAGCACGTGCCAATCGATCCCAGTCCCTGGGAAAACCGCGGGACGGCGGGCTTCACTTCCACCGCGCTGGCCGAACCCTTATCCGCTGGAACGACGAACCGCTCCGTAGATGGCGACCGCCACGGACGAGCCGGAGTACGTCGAGGGGCCGCTCCTCGTCGACGGCGCCCTCGAGAAGCGGCGCTACCAGCAGCGCCTGGCGGAGACGGCTCGGCTGGACCACACGCTCGTCTGCCTGCCGACGGGGCTCGGCAAGACCGCGGTGAGCCTGCTGGTGACCGCCGACCGGCTCGCCGACGCGGGCGGGAAGGCGCTGCTCCTGGCGCCGACCAAACCGCTCGTCACCCAGCACGCCGCCTTCTACCGGCAGGCCCTCGAGGTCCCCGACGACGAGGTGGTGGTCTTCACCGGCGCCGTCCGTCCCGAGGACCGCGCCTCGCTGTGGGAGGACGCCCGGGTCGTCTGTGCCACGCCGCAGGTGGTCGAGAACGACCTCGTCGGCAACCGGATCTCCCTCGCGGGGGTCACCCACCTCACCTTCGACGAGTGCCACCGGGCGACCGGCGACTACGCCTACAACTACATCGCCGAGCGGTACCACGCCGACGCCGCCGACCCGCTGGTGACGGGCATGAGCGCCTCGCCCGGCGGGGACAAGGAGGAGATCCTGACGGTCTGCGACAACCTGGGCCTCCGGGAGGTGGCGGTGATGACCGAGGACGACGCCGACGTCGAACCCCACACCTACCACACCTCGGTCGAGTGGGAGCGCGTCGAGCTCCCCGAGGAGGTCCTGGAGATCCGCGACGCCCTCAACGACGTCATCGCCGACCGCCTGGAGCGGCTCAAACAGCTGGGCGTGACCGACTCGACGGACCCGAGCCTGTCGCAGACCGAGCTCAACCGGATCCGCGGCCGGCTCCAGGAGCTCATCAACAACGGCGACGGTGACGGCTACAAGGGGATGAGCGCCCACGCCGAGATCATGAAGCTCCGGCGGGCGGTCGAGCTCGTCGAGACCCAGAGTGTCGAGTCGCTGCGACGGTACTTCGAACGGCAGCGGGACGCCGCCCGCTCGTCGGGGGCGTCGAAGGCCAGCCAGCGGTTCGTCTCCGAGCCGCGCGTCCAGGAGGCGATGCGGCGCGCGGAGGCCTTCGACGACCTCCATCCGAAGTTCCGCCGGGCCCGCATCCTGCTGGCCCAGACGCTCGGCATCGAGGACGGCGAGCGGGTGATCGTCTTCACCGAGTCCCGCGACACCGCCGAGACGCTCACGGAGTTCCTCGGCGAGCACTTCGAGACCGAGCGGTTCGTCGGCCAGGGCGACAAGGAGGGCTCCGACGGGATGACCCAGACCGAGCAGAAGGAGACCCTCGAGGCGTTCCGGGCTGGCGAGTTCGAGGTGCTCGTCTCGACCAGCGTCGCCGAGGAGGGCCTCGACGTCCCCGACGTCGACCTCGTGCTGTTCTACGAGCCCGTCCCGAAGGGCATCCGCTCGATCCAGCGGAAGGGCCGGACCGGCCGCGCCAGTGAGGGCCGCGTCGTCGTCCTCCTCGCCGAGGACACCCGCGACGAGGCGTTCTTCTGGATCTCGCGCAACGAGGAGCAGAAGATGGAGCGGGAGCTCCGGAAGCTGAAGACCATGGAGGGGGAGATCCAGACCGAGATCGCCGAACAGCAGGGCCTCGACGCGTTCGACGGCGAGGTCGACGGTGAGGTAGACACTGATGTCGACGGCGATCTCGACGGCGGCAGCGGAGGCGACGGCGGTGGCAATGGTGGCGATCGTGCGGGTGACGACGTCGACGAGGATGGTGGCTCCCACACGGACGATTCTGATGATTCCGACGCCTCCGACGATTCCGACGCCTCCGATGACGCTGGCGACCCGGGAGACTTGGTGGACGCGGAGGACTCCGACCGTTCGGAGGATCCCGACCACGCTGCCGAGGCAACCGATCCGAACGCCGACGGTCCCGGGGGGACGGCCGACGGAGAGGGCGCCGAAGGTTCGGCGGACGAGTGGACGACGGACGAGGGGACGACGAGTGGATCGGGATCGGACGCCTCCAGTGGCCCACCGACGGATAGACGGCGGGTCGGAGGACAGGCCGGCCTCGCCGACTTCGCCGGTGACGTCGCGAGCGACGAAGGTGGCGGAGGCGGCGACGGGGTCGTGAACGGTGACGACGACGTCTCTGACGACGCCGGTGACGACGCCGCCGACCTCGAGGAGGCGGTCGCGGCCGCCACGCCCGAGCCCGACGGCGAGACGGTCGAGATCGTGGCCGACCAGCGCGAGCTCGACGCCCATATCGCGCGTGACCTCTCGACCCGCGAGGGGATCGAGACCCGGCTCGAGACGCTCGCGGTGGGCGACTACGTCCTCTCGGACCGCGTCGTCGTCGAGCGGAAGTCCGTCGAGGACTTCCTCGAGACGCTCGTCGGTGGCGACCGCTCGATGTTCGAGCAGGTCGGGGCCGCCGCGCGCCACTACGCCCGTCCGGTCGTCGTCATCGAGGGCGAGCGGCTCTACGAGGCGCGGAACGTCCACCCCAACGCGGTCCGCGGCGCCCTCGCGTCGCTCGCGGTGGACTTCGGCGCCAGCGTGCTGCAGACCACCGACCCCGACGAGACCGCCGACCTGCTCGAGGTGATCGCCCGACGCGAGCAGGAGACCGCTGGCCGGTCGGTGTCGGTCCACGGCGAGAAGGGCGGCAAGACCCTGACCGAGCGCCAGGAGTACGTCGTCGGCTCGATCGCCGAGGTCGGCCCGGTGACGGCCCGCTCGCTGCTCGAGGAGCTCGGGAGCGTCGAGGCGGTGATGACCGCCGACGAGGAGGCGCTGATGGAGGCCGACGGGGTCGGCGAGGTGACCGCCGAGCGCATCCGCGAGGTGACGACGACCGAGTACGCCGGCTCGCGGTGAGTGACCGCGCGCGAGCCGTGGACGCGCTTTCGAGGTGGGCAAATGAACGCGGCGAGTGAGGCGGGGCGGCGACTGTGGCGAGTGGGGGGAGAACAGCGAGTGTGGGGGACAGCGGGGGCGGCTACCGCGGCGGCACGACCGACGTCCGGGACTGGAGCCACGCGTCCTGGTTGTCCGGGTCGTAGAGGACGTAGACGTCGTCGTCCAGGGCCAGCGATCTGACGGGTGTGGCGGGCTCACCGTCCGCCGTCTCGTCCGATTCCATACACATCGTGGGCGATGCGTGGTCTAATCGTTTTACCGAACTCTGACCCAAATCTCACCCGGGTGTACGCTCGTCTGCTGGTTTTGCCTCCACCCATCCTGGTTACCCACACGTCCTCGGGGGTGTTGACCACCTGATGGTCTCGATTCTGCCAGTGGTGCTGGCCGCTCTGCGGTTCTGCTCCGCATGTGGCCGACCCCCGTCTTTAGATGACCCCCACAGGGTCCTTGAGCCCCTCCGAGGCCGCCTCAGAGTCGACGGATCGCCTGCATCGCCTCCGCCGCTTCCCTGGTGGCGGCGAAGAGGTCCCGCTTCCGGCCGACGTCGCGGGTCTCCTCGGCGCGCCGGGCCAGGGCGGTTATCTCCCGAAGCAGGGCGGCCTCCGCCTCGCCGAGGTCGCCCGCGTCCACCTCGGTCCGGGCCGGCAGGTCCACGCGGGCGGGCGCGCGCTCCCTCCCAGTGTCGTGAACGTCGTCGGCACCCTGCCGTGGCGTGACCGACTCCCGCTCGCTCGACACCCCTTCGTCTCCGTATTCGTCTTCGTCTTCGCCTTCGTCTTCGCTTCCGTCATCGGGTTCGTGGCCAGAGGGTCCCGTCGATTCGGGGTCCTCGGTGGGGTGGCGTCCGTCCGTTTGCGCGTCGGTCTCGATCGCCTCGTCGTCGCCGGTCGCACCAGCGTCGGCAGGTCGGGAGTCCCCCGCACCCTCCGCCGACGCACCGACCTCGCCGTTCGTGGCAGCGGGTGGCTCGTCACCGGCCCCGATCCCCTCCTCGCCGGCCTGTTCGGTCGACTGTCCGCCGTCGTCCACCTGGTCCTCGTGGACGATCTGCCGTTCACAGGTCGGACAGAACTCCGTGCCGTCGTATCGGAAGATCGGTGCGTTGCACTCCGGACAGTGGCGGTTCGTCATCGTCGCCCCCTGGAGGAGGAGCTCGCTCATGCGCTCGGAGGCCTCCCGCTTGGCCTTGTCGCGCTCGTACTTCTCGCGGAGGCGCTCACGTTCGGCCTCGCGGTCGAAGTCGTCGCTCATGTACGGGGGAACGCGTCTTTGCGGCAAAAGGACTGCGTTCGGCTCGGGCTCCGTCCGCGGCGGTCGCCGTCCCCGACGGGAGTGGTCCGAGGCGGGATCCGTCGCTCCGGGCACTCCCCGCGGCACGATCCGCCCGAGGCGGGGTCCATTCGAAGTGGGGTCCACTCGACGCGGGGTCCACCCGAGGCGGGATTTACCCGGGGTGGGGTGCGACCAGCCGTCGCAGCCGCCGACCACCCGGTCGGCTACCCGTTCAGGCTGATGTAGCGGGTCTCGATGATCCGGTC
>SLIW01000511.1 GCA_007135435.1 Natronomonas sp. | reverse complement strand
GGGCCGGACGGCCGGCTCAGGGAGGCCGACGGTCGCCCGCTCGTCCTGAAGCCGCTCGCCGGGGCCGCCGCCGTGGCAGGCGCGATCGGCTACGGCGTCCACCGGTGGCGACGGCGGTGAGAGGCACCGATCGGCTGGCTGACCTCACGGTGGCACGGCGGCCACGCTCTAGAGCTCGCAAGCGTCGCTTCGTGTGTTGTCCGTACAACGACGCCGGCGGGCCCGTCCGTGGGGTCGTCCCCCCACGGACTGCGGCCCCCGGTTGCGGTCCGTCGATGGGTACTTCTCCTCGCCACCGAAATCGTGTCACCGTGCCGGACGACCGCGACTACGCCGACCGCCTCGTGGACGAGGAGGCCCTCGCGTCGTACCTCGCCTCCGAGCTCGGTCCGGTCGACGAGTACGCCGTCGAGTGGCACCGCGAGGGCCACTCGAACGAGACCATCTTCGTCGACTGGGGTGACCGGCGGCTGGTCCTCCGGCGCCCCCCGGCGGGCGGGACCGCCGACACCGCCCACGACGTCGCCCGGGAGTACCGTGTGATGGACGCCCTGCAGGCCGCGGAGGTCCCAGTCCCCGGGACAGTCACGCTCTGCGAGGACCACTCGGTGCTCGGCTGTGACTTCTCCGTCGTCGAGCACGTGCCGGGCGACGTACTCAGGCTGGAGGAGCCGACGCGTTTCGCGGCCCCCGAGCAGCGCCGCGAGCTGGGTCACGAACTCGTCGACACCCTCGCGGCACTCCACGCGGTCGACTACGAAGCGATCGGGCTGGGGGACCTCGGCCGGCCCCAGGGGTACAACGAGCGCCAGGTCGACCGCTGGAAGTCACAGCTGGCGTGGGCCGCGGACCGGACCGATCGGGCCGGCGGGCTCCCCCACCGTGCGGAGGTCGAGTGGTGGCTCGCCGACAACACTCCGCCGGAGGCCGACCACGGGCTCGTCCACGGCGACTACAAGCTCGACAACGTCATCGTCGCGCCGGGGACGCCGCCGCGGATCGCCGCCGTGGTCGACTGGGAGCTGAGCACGCTGGGCGACCCTCTCGTGGACCTGGGCTGGATGCTCCTGTTCTGGCACGACGACCCGGACGAGCCGCCGCCGGTGGCCGAGCTGCTCCCGTCGTTCACCGCCCGCGAGGGCTACCCGACCCGCCGAGCGCTCGCCGAGCGGTACGAGGCGCGGACCGGTCGGGCGTTCGACGACCGGCGGTTCTACCTGGCGTTCGCGGCGTACAAGATCGCCGGCGCCTGCGAGATGTTCTACGCGCGCCACCTGGCGGGCGACGGCGACGACCCGCTCTACGCCGCGATGGACGAGGGAACGCCGGCGATGCTGGCGCTGGCCCACGAGATCGTCGACGGGGAGTTGGTCTGGTGAGCGGTTTCGGACGATCGGAACTACATCGGTGACGAGAGATGGAGTGATTCCCCAGACCCAACCTGTCGCGACTCCCTGCTACCGGAGGAGTTTCTCCATCACGATCTCGTCGTAGTTCCGATACTCGAGGGGATACTCGCCGGTCCGCTCGTACCCCCGGCGTCGATAGATGTCCGGGAGGTAGGGGTGGTCAGCTGGAGTCGTCAGCCACACCACCGCGTGGCCCGCGTCTCGCGCCCACGCCTCGGCGTGTTCGACCAGCGCGGTGCCGATGCCGTTGCCCTTCCAGTCCTCGTGGACCCCCAGGCGACTAAGTTTCACCCGGTCGTGATCGGTGGCCTCGAGGCGGACGCCCCCGACCAGTTCGCCAGTGTCGGTGTCGGTGTCCGGGTCAGTGTCGGTGTCCGGGTCAGTGTCCGTATCCGGGTCAGTGTCGGTGTCCGGGTCAGTGTCCGTATCCGGGTCAGTGTCGGTGTCGGTCCCCACGGCGACGGCGTTTCCCTCATCGGCACGGTTCACCGTCGCGACGAAGACGCGGTCGTCGCGGATCCAGTCCGTCACCGTGTCCGCGGTCGCGTGCCCCGCCTTCGCCGGGAACCCGAGCCACCGGTTCTCGCGGTAGGCGCTCTGGTAGACGGCCGCCAGCGCCTCCGCCTCACCGAGCGTCGCGGTCCTTATCTCGGGTTCCACCATGGTCGGGAGCCACGGCTGCGTCCTCTTGTATCCGGCGGTTCCGATCCCTACAGCGTGTAGTCGTGGCTGCCGTCCTCGGACTCGAGGAAGCCGACGAGCAGGTCGACGACGGCCGCGACGTCATCCTCGTGGACGCACTCGGTCGGCGTGTGGAGGTACCGGGTCGGCACGGAGACCGCCCCGGCTGGCGTGGCGCCGGAGGTGCGCTGGAGCCCGCCGGTGTCCGTGCCGCCGGCGGGGAGCACCTCGAGCTGGTAGTCGACGTCGTCGGCCTCGGCGACCGCCCGGAGTCGGCGGTGGACCTTGTGGTTCGTGATGACGCTCGAGTCCTTCAGCTTGATCCCGGCACCCTCGCCGAGCCGGGTGACCTGCTCGCCGCCCTCGAAGCCGGGGACGTCGTTGGCGACGGTGGTGTCGACCGCGACGACCAGGTCGGGGTCGACGTCGACGCCCAGCGCCTCCGCCCCGCGCAGGCCGACCTCCTCCTGGGTCGTGGCCGCGAAGTGGACCGTCACGTCGGGCTCGGCCAGCGCCCGGGCCGCCTCGAGCATCGCGTAGACCGACACGCGGTTGTCGAGGGCCTTCCCCGTGACGAACGCCCCGACGCGCTCGGTGGTCTGGTCGAGGGTGACGAGGTCGCCCACCGCGACGCGCTCCTCGACTGCCTCGGCGTCGAGCCCGAGGTCGACGTGGACGTCCTCGACCTCGTCGGTCTTCTCGCGGTCCTCCTCGTCGAGGGTGTGCGGGGGCACCGACCCGATGACGCCGGTGAGGTCGCCGTCGTCGGTGTGGACGGTCACGCGCTGAGCGCGGAGGATCCGGGCGTCCCACCCGCCGAGGGCGTCGAGCTGGAGGAAGCCGTCGTCGTCGACGTGCCGGACCATGAACCCGATCTCGTCCATGTGGGCGGCGACGATCACGTCGTAGTCGGGGTCGGCCGACCCCTCCACCGTCCCGACGAGGTTCCCCATCGCGTCCGAGCGGACGCGGTCGACGTGCGGTTCGAGCTCCTCGCGGACGAGTTCGCGGACCCGATCCTCGTAACCGGGGACGCCTCGCTCTTCGGTCAGTTCGACGAGCAGCTCGTGGTCGACGGCCGTGGACATACGCCCCGTTCAGCGGCGGGTCTGTTAAATCGTGAGTTTCCGTCCCGGGGAGGGGGTCAGTGGCGGTGTATGGGTGCCTGTTCGTCGTTCCTCCGCAAGACTCGGTGGTGGAACGAGTTGGGTGCGACGGATCGGGTGTCACGTAAAAATACCCGATACGTATCGGTTCGACTCCGCAGCGCGTTCGCCAGGAACACCTCAGCGTCCGCGGTACCTGAAAAAGAACTCACCGACGAAGACGGTGGACGTCCCCGATTCTCAGAGCTCACCGAGCTTCCGGAGGACCTGTCCCTCGTACTCCTCGTCCGACCGGATGCCCTTCAGCTCGAGGACGTTCCGCTCGAGCTTGTCGAGGGCGACGTGGAAGGCGGTCTCGGCGCCGTAGCCCTCGCCCGTGCCGGCGACCTGGCCGCGGTTCGACCGGATGCGGATCTGGCACTGCACGAGCGGGGTCCCACGGAGCTTCTCCTTGTGCTCGTGGAAGCGGACGTGGGCGTGGTGGACCTGCATGTCCTGGTACTTGTCGGTGACCTCCGAGATCGCCTCGCGGATGGACTCCCGGGAGATCGTATCGAGGAGGCTGACGTTGGTGATCTGGACGTCCATCCGCTCCTCCTCGGTGAAGGTGAGCGCCCGGAGGACGTCCGTCTTCGTGACGATGCCGGCGATCGCCGAGTCGTCGCCGGGCGGGGTCACCACGAGCCCCGCGTAGTCGAGTTCGAGCATCAGCTCGACCGTCTCGCGGACGCTGTCCTCCCGGTCGATGGTCTCCACCGGGCTGTTCATCAGGTCGTAGACCGGGAGGTCGAGCATCCGGTCGGTGTCGCCGGACCGGTCGCCGGTCTTCTGGCGCTCCATCGACCGGACCGCGAAGTCGGCGATGTCGTGGGTCGTCACCATCCCGGTCAGCTTGCCGTTCTCGTTGACCACCGGCAGCCGGGAGATGCCGTGTTCGCGCAGGTAGTTGATCGCCTTGCCGAGGTGGTCGTCCTCGCGGAGCGTGACGACCTCCTGGGTGTAGATCTGCTCGACGGTGAGCACGTCGAGGTTGTCGAGCACCGCCTCGAGGATGGCGTCCTCGGTGACGACGCCCCACAGCTCGCCGCCCTCGAAGACGGGCGCGACCTTCGTGTCGCCCTCGACGAGCATCCGGGCGACGTCGCGGATGCCCTCGTCGCGGCTCACCTGCGGGACGTTGTTGCGCGTGATGACCCGCACCTTGGCGTCGTCCTCGATCTGCGACTGGAGGAGCTGCCGTTCGGTCACGATCCCCTCGTAGGCGTCGTCGTTCGTCACCACGATCCCCTTGGGGTTCTCGCTCTCGAACAGCGAGCGGACCCGACCGAGCCGCTCGTCGACGTCCACCTGGAGATACTCGCGGGTGGCGATGTCTGCGATATTCATCTCTCGTCCGGGACGTTCGCCTCGCTCCGCCTTCAAACTACTCCCGGGCTCGCGGACGTGGCCCCTCGAGTGGTCTTCGACCTCGCCGCTCGCCCAACCGTACTTTACCCGTGGCCGCCGACGGGACAACCATCAGCCATGCGACCCGACATCACCGTCTTCGGCCGGTACACGTACCTCGTCACGGAGCTCCTCTGGGGCGCCGTGGCCCTCGCACTGCTCCGACGGACGGGCTCGACCCGGAAGGCCCTGCGCGTCTGTCTGGTGCTCTACCCCTTCGCCTACGCCTGGGACCGGTACACGCTCGAGGCCGGCGTCTTCGAGATCCCCCTCCGGACGGGCGTCGAGATCGCCGGCATCCCCCTCGAGGAGCACCTCTTCATGCTCGTCGTCCCCTCGATGGTCGTCGGGACCCACGAGCTGCTCGCGTCGGTGTTCGACGAGTAGCGAGCGACCGTCTGCGTACGGAGAGGGAGGACCGACCAGCTCCGAGTCGGCAGTATTGCCTGCTCGACCGATGCGCAGTTGTGTGGCGGGGCCGAACCCCCTCCAGGATGTTCGGCATCGAGCGGGACCCGGAGGTCATCGCTGGCGTCGAGGACGTCGACCTGACGGGCACCTCCGTGCTGGTGACGGGCTCGACGAAGGGACTCGGCCGGGCGGCAGCCCTCGCACTCGGCCGGCTCGGTGCGGACGTGGTCGTCCACGGCCGCGACCGGGAGGCCGGCGAGCGGACGGTCGCGGCGCTCGAGGCAGTCGGCACGGACGGCACGTTCGTCCCCGCCGACTTCGAGCGACCCGCGGAGGTCTCGGCGCTGGCCGACGCGGTCGTCGCGGAGGTGGGCGAGCTGGACGTCCTCTGCAACAACGCCGGCGGGCTGTTCCGCGACGACGGGCCGACCGACCTCGGCGTCGAGAGGACCTTCCACGTCAACCACCTCTCGCCGTACCAGCTGACCGCCGAGCTCCTCGCGGCGGACGCGCTGGCGCCGGAGGGCCGCGTCGTGACGACCTCCTCGATGGGCCACCGGCTCGCGACGCTGGACCTGGACACCCTCGCCCCCGTGCCGGGACTCTCACCGTGGGCCGCCTACTGGCGATCGAAGCT
>SLIW01000238.1 GCA_007135435.1 Natronomonas sp. | reverse complement strand
CGTCGACGACACGGACGACGACGTGGACGACACCGACGACGGCGTCGACGACGACGTCGACGAGGAGGAGTTCCACGTGACGGTCACCCAGGGGCCGCTGACCGACACCCTGGATCCGGTGGGCGACAACAGCACGCCGGTGTACAACATCATCGACCAGGCCTACGAGCCGTTCCTCTACCGCGACCGCGACGGGGCGATCATCGAGCGGATCGTGACCGACTGGGAGCGGGTGGGCGACAACGAGGTGCGCCTCGAGGTCCGCGACGGCGTGACGTTCCACTCCGGCAACGAGATGACGCCCGAGGACGTCGCCTACAGCATCAACCGGGCGAACGACCCCGACGTGAGCGCCGTCGCCGGCGTCATCGGGGCCATCGAGGAGGCGCGCGTCGAGGACGGCGCCGTCCACCTCGACCTCGAGCAGGTCGAGCCGGTCATCTTCCGGAACCTCACGGCGTTCGGCCGCGTCGTCGAGCAGGCGTGGGTCGAGGACAACGACGGGGACATCGACACCATCATGAACGGCACGGGGCCGTACGAGCTCGAGGAGTTCGTCGACGACACCCGCGTCGTCTACGACCGGTTCGACGACTACTGGGGGGAGGCACCCGAGCCCGACGGCGGCACGTACAACTCCGCGGCGGAGGACAGCACCCGGATCGACCGCCTGCTCGCCGGCGAGTCGGACATCATCACGGCCGTGCCGCCGGGCGACATCCCGGAGATCGACGACGCAGACGACGTGAGCTCGGAGTTCATCGCGTCGATCCGGTGTGTCTTCCTCGTCCACAACGACTCCATCGCGCCGTTCGACAGCACCGAGTTCCGGCAGGCGATGAACTACGCGGTGGACGTCGACGCGATCATCGACAGCATCCTCTTCGAGTTCGGCCAGGCGACCAGCCAGCCGACCCTCGAGGGCCACGTCGGCCACAACCCGGACCTCGAGCCCTACCCGTACGACCCGGAGCAGGCAGAGCAGCTCATCGACGAGAGCGGCTACGCGGACGAGGAGATCACGCTCCACACGCCCGTCGGCCGATACGTCCGCGACGCCGACGTCGCGGAGACCGCGGCGGGCATGATCGACGACCTCCCGAACGTCACCTGTGACGTCGAGCGCCGCGACTTCGGCGCGCTGGTCGGCGAGCTCCTGGACCCGGACCCGGAGACGGCGCCGGCGTTCTATCTCATCGGCTGGGGCAACCC
This sequence comes from Natronomonas sp., assembly GCA_007135435.1. GTDB lineage: Archaea > Halobacteriota > Halobacteria > Halobacteriales > Haloarculaceae > Natronomonas. The sequence continues at coordinate 4,491 of SLIW01000238.1, read as the reverse complement.
GACGCTCGACGCGAACTACACGGTCGGGCCGTGGATGGGCTTCGACGGCATCTGGCGGTTCTTCCACAACGACGAGCTCGGCGACCTCATGCATCAGGCCAACGAGGAGGCCGACGACGAGGCCCGCGAGGAGCTGCTCCAGGAGGCCAACCGGATCGCCCACGAGGAGGCCGCCTGGACGTTCCTCCACCAGGAGTTCTCCATCTACGGGACCTCCGACCGTGTCGAGTGGGAGGCACGCGAGGACGAGGACGTCCTCCTCGAGCACGTCCACCGCGCCTGAAGGCGTCGAAACCCGCGGTTCTCGACCCATTCGCGGCGATCCACTGCGATATACAGCACCGCGGATCGCTCACCGTTGGTCACCGGTCCTCCGACCGACGGACACCCCGATCCGTCAGGTGACGGACGACACGTCGGGTGACAGGCGACACGTCCGCCCGCGGTCCGGAACGGCGGATTTTTACCTGTTGGGGCAACAGTCACGCTAAACTATGGGATTCGGGAAGTTCCTGGCACGCCGGATCCTCCAGGGCGTCTTCGTCGTCTGGGGTGTCGTCACGGTCGTCTTCTTCCTCCGGTTCCTCACGCCCGGCGACCCGACCGCGACGCTTTTGCCCCCGGACGCCGGCGAGGCCGTCAGACAGCGGCTCCGCGAGCAGCTCGGCCTCGACCAGCCCGTGCACATCCAGTACATCGACTACCTCACCGACATCGCGATGCTGGACTTCGGCCTGTCGATGCGCGAGGGCCGGCCGGTCGGCGAGCTCATCCTCGTCCGGCTGCCGGCGACGCTCGAGCTCGCCATCGCCGCGACCATCGTCGCCGTGGTGATCGCGATCCCCCTCGGCGTCATCAGCGCACGCCGCCGCCACGAGCCGGCCGACCACGGGGCGACCCTGTTCTCCCTCGTCGGGATCTCGACGCCGAACTTCTGGCTCGGTATCGTGCTCATCATGTTCATCGCCGTCCGCGTCGGCTTCCTCCCGGTCGGCGGTCGGAGCGTGAACCTGACCCAGGTGGTCACCATGCTCGCCGACGGCCAGCCCCAGTACCTCGGGCGCTGGCTGGGCCAGCTGATCCTCCCGTCGATCGCCCTCGGGACCTACTTCACCGCGCTCATCACGCGGTTGACGCGCTCCGGGATGCTCGAGGAGCTCGGCAAGGCCTACGTGAAGGCCTGCCGGGCCAAGGGCCTCCCCGAGGCGCTCGTCCTCTACAAGCACGTCCTGCGGAACACCCTCATCCCGATCGTCACCGTCCTCGGCCTGCAGCTGGGGACCCTCATCGGCGGCGCCGTCATCACCGAGGAGGTCTTCGCGTGGCCCGGCCTGGGGAGCTTCCTCATCAGGCGGATCACCCTCCGCGACTGGACCGCCATCCAGGGGACCATCATCGTCATCGGCATCGGCTTCGTGATCATCAACATCCTCGTGGACTCGACGTACGCGTACCTCGACCCCCGGGTGGTCGACGAATGACTCCGATTTCGAGGGAGAGTCGACGAATGACGCCGATTTCGGTGGTGGTCGACGCATGATCCCCGATCGCGTCAGGGCGAGCCTGAAGCGGGAGCTGCGGACGAGCCTGCTCGCGAAGGTCGGTATCGTCCTCGTGGTCTCCATCTTCGTCCTGGCCACGTTCGCGCCGTTCTTCGCGCCACACGACCCCACCACGCAGCGCGTCGGCGTGGGCGGGACGGAGGCCCAGAGCAACCTCCCGCCGCTGGGCTTCTCCCAGGAGGTCCAGCGGGTCTCTCCCCAGGGGACCGAGACCGTCTACGTCAACGCCACCGCGGAGTTCCCGCTGGGCACGAACACGCAGGGCCAGGACATCCTCTCGCGGCTCATCTACGGTGCCCGGGTCTCGCTGCTCGTCGGCCTCCTCGGCGCCGGCCTGGCGGTGATCGTCGGCGTCCCGTGGGGCCTCGTCGCCGGCTACTTCGGCGGCCGCCTCGACGACGGCCTGATGCGCGGGGCGGACGTGATGCTGGCGTTCCCGTCGCTCGTGCTCGCGATCGCCCTCGTGGGCGTGTTCCGGGACTCGGGGTTCCACACCACCCGGATCCCCGACCCGTTCGTGCTCGCGGCCCAGTCGGAGACGATCCCGAACGTCCTCATCCCGCGGTCGGACCACGTCGCCTCCATGCCGGAGTCGTTCGTCTTCCCGGTGACGGTGACGCTCGTCGTCGCCCTCGTCAACTGGGTGTGGTTCGCCCGCGTCGCCCGCGGGGAGGCGATCAGCGTCCGCACCGAGGAGTACGTGAAGGCGGCCCGGAGCATCGGCGCGAGCGACGTGACCATCCTCAGACAGCACGTGCTCCCGAACAGCGTCACCCCGATCATCGTGCTCGCGACCATCCAGGTGGCCGCGATCATCCTGCTGGAGAGCGCGCTGTCGTTCCTCGGGTTCTCCGGGACGGACCTCACCTGGGGGGCCGACATCGCCGACGGCCGGGGCGACCAGCGCTCGCAGTGGTGGATCGCCACGATGCCCGGGCTGGCCATCGTCCTGGCGGTCGTCGGGGTGAACCTCGTGGGCGACTGGCTCCGGGACGCCCTCGACCCGTCCATCGAGGGCGAGGGAGGGGTCTGAGATGGCTCGCGAGACGAAGCTCCGGGTCGAGGGGCTGAAGACCCGCTTCTTCACCGAGGAGGGCCAGGTCAACGCCGTCGAGGGCGTCTCCTTCGAGGTCGCCGAGGGCGAGGTCTTCGGCATCGTCGGCGAGTCGGGCTCCGGCAAGAGCGTGACGGCCCTGTCCGTGATGGACCTCGTCGACGCGCCAGGCCGGGTCGTCGATGGCGAGGTGTGGTTCCGCTCGCCCGCGCTGGCCGACCGCGTCGGCGAGGAGATCCCCGAGGCGGTCGACGGCGAGCTGGTGGACCTCCGGCGGCTCGACGCCCGGGAGCGGCGGGCCCTCCGCGGCGCGGAGTTCTCGACGATCTTCCAGGACCCGATGAGCAGCTTCAACCCCTCGATCACCGTCGGCGAGCAGATCGCCGAGGCCGTCGAGGTCCAGCGACGCGCCCGGGCGAACCCCCGGTCGGTCCGCTCGCGGACCCAGGGCTACGGCCTCTCGTCGTTCGTCGTCGACAGCCTCCTGCCGACCCGCGAGTACGTCCACCGGCCCTCGCGGGACCGCGCGATCGAGCTCCTCGAGCTCGTGGGCATCCCCGACCCGGCCGAGCGGGCCGGGGAGTACCCCCACCAGTTCTCCGGCGGGATGCTCCAGCGGGCCATGATCGCCCAGGCGCTGGCCGGCGAGCCGTCGGTGCTGGTCGCCGACGAGCCGACCACCGCGCTGGACGTCACCATCCAGGCACAGGTGCTCGACCTGCTCGCCGAGCTCCAGGCGGAGACGGGGATGACGACGGTCCTGATCACCCACAACCTGGGCGTCATCGCGCGGATGTGCGACCGGGTCGGCGTGATGTACGCCGGCGAGATCGTCGAGCGCGGCACCCTCGAGGACGTCTTCGACGAGCCGGTCCACCCCTACACCCAGGGCCTGATCGGCTCGATCCCGGACCTGGAGGGGAGCCACCAGCGGCTCGAGCCGATCCCGGGGAACGTCCCGAGCCTCCTCGACGCGGAGATGGACGACCGGTGCTACTTCGCCGACCGCTGTCCGAAGGCCATGCACGAGTGCCTCGAGAAGCCGCCGGACTTCGCGGTGGACGACCTGCACGCCGCCAAGTGCTACCTCGCGAGACACGACTACGACGAGGCTGACGCGCTCCCGGAGGGGTACTTCGATGCCTAGGAACGACGGTCTCGTCGACGATGACGACCACGCCTCCGCGACCGACGGAGGCGCCGATGCCGACGTGTCCGTCACCTCCGACGGTCCCTCGCCGGCTGACGGCACGGCGACCGACGTCGGTCCAGGTCCGACGCCCGGCCGCGGCGCTGCCGACGAGCAACCGCTGGTGCGGGTCAGGAATCTGACCAAGTACTTCGACACCGAGGACTCCCTGCTCGACCGGCTGGTCGGCGACACCACCAGGCCCGTCCGGGCCGTCGATGGCGTGAGCTTCGACATCTACGAGGGCGAGACGCTCGGCCTCGTCGGCGAGTCCGGCTGTGGGAAGTCCACGACCGGCGAGACCCTCCTCCAGCTGCAGTCGCCGACCGACGGGAGCGTCGAGTACGACGGCGAGGAGCTCACCGAGCGCGCGGACCTCTTCCGGTTCCGGCGCCAGGCGGGGGTCGTCTTCCAGGACCCCTTCTCGAGCCTGGACCCGCGGATGACCGTCGGCGCGAGCGTCCGCCAGCCCCTCGACGTCCACGACTGGCCGTGGCCCGAGGAGGGGGTCGAGACCACCGCCGAGGTGGTCTCCGACGGCGTCGAGGTCGACGTCGCGGTGGCCGACGACGTCCACCGCGTCGACGGCGTCGACCCCGTCGACGGGGTCGTCACGGTCCACCTCACCGTCCGGCGACGCCCCCCGGACGACCCCCCGGACGCACTGCCACCGGAGACGACCGTCG
>SLIW01000147.1 GCA_007135435.1 Natronomonas sp. | reverse complement strand
CGGCCGTTCTTCCTGTTCGCGAACTACATCGAACCGCACGTCCGCTACCGGCCGCCGCGCGAGCACGCCGAACCCTTCCTCCCCGCGGACGCGACCTACGAGGAGGCGACCGAGATCCGACAGGACCCCCGGGCGTACGACGTCGGCGAGTACGAGCTGACCGAGCGTGACTGCCGGCTGCTCTCCGCCCTCTACCGGGGCGAGCTCTCCTACGTCGACAGCCAGCTCCAGCGGCTCCGGGCGGCACTGCGCGAGGCCGGCGAGTGGGAGGACACCCTCCTGGTCGTGGTCGGCGACCACGGCGAGAACGTCGGCGACCACGGCTTCCTGGGCCACCAGTACAACCTCTACGACACCGTCCTCCACGTCCCGCTCGTGCTCACCGGTGGCGCGTTCTCCCGGGAGGCCGGCGGAACCGGCGACGCCGGCGGGAACGGTGGAACGACGGATGCCGCTGAGACCGGCACCGGCGAGACCGGCACCGGCGAGGCTGGCAAGGCCGGCGGGACCGTCAGGAGCGACCTCGTCCAGCTGTCCGACCTCGTCCCGACCCTCCTGGACGCCACGGGCGTCTCGGACCCAGAACTCCGTGAGCAGTGCCGGGGGCAGGCGCGGTCGTTCCACCCCGAGCTGTCGACGGACGCCGGCCGCGACGCCGTCTACGCCGAGTACGTCGCCCCGCAGCCGTCGATGGCGCGTCTGGAGGAGCGCTTCGGTCACGTCCCCGAGCACGTCCGCGAGTACGACCGGTCGCTACGGGTGATCCGGACCGACCGCTGGAAGCTCGTCAGCGGCTCGGACGGCCACGAGGAGCTCTACGACGTCCGCGCGGACCCGGACGAGGCGACCGACCTGTCCGCCGACCGCCCGGAACGCGCGAGCCAACTCCGATCGCGCCTCGAGACGTGGCACGACTCGCTCGACCACGCGGAGGCCACCGGGGAGGTCTCGATGAGCGCGGAGACCGAGCAGCGCCTCCAGAACCTGGGGTACCTGTAGGGAGGGTGGACAGCCGGTCGCCTGCAGGTCGGCCGCCTGCAGGTCGGCCGTCCGCCGTCCGGTCGCCCGCCGTCCGGCCGCACGCTGTCCGGTCACCCACCGTCCGGTCGCCCGCCGTCCGGCCGCCAGCCCGATCGATCGATCGATCGACGTTCAGAGCGTACCCGCTCACCCCTCGAAGGCGACGCCGGTGAACTCGAAGCGGGCGCCCCCGTCCGCGCTCTCCACCAGGGCGACCGACCAGCCGTGGGCACTGGCGATGCGTTCGACGATGGCCAGCCCGAAGCCGGTCCCCTCCTCGGTCCGCGAGTAGCCGGCCTCCAGGACCCGATCACGCTCGTCTGCGGGGATGCCAGGCCCGTCGTCCGCGACGAAGAAGCCGTCCTCGAGGCGACCGACGCGGACGGTGACGTCGGGTCGGGCGTGCTCGACGGCGTTGCGGAAGAGGTTCTCGAACAGCTGCCCCAGGCGGTTCTCGTCGGCGACGACGCTCGCGGCGACGGCGTCCACCTCGAGGGTGGCCCCGTCCGTCCGGACCCCGCCCCAGGCGCGCTGGACGGCTGCCGCCAGCGGGACGGGGGCCACCTCGTCGACGTCGTCACCCGCGCGGGCGAGCCGCAGGAGGTCCTCGATGAGCGCCTCCATCCGATCGTGGGCCCGGGCGACCCGCTCGATGCCGTCGGCGTCGCACTCGTCGGCGACGAGCTCGAGGTTGCCCGTCGCGACCGACAGCGGGTTCCGGAGGTCGTGGCTGACGACGCTCGCGAACTGGTCGAGCCGCTCGTTCTGCCGGGCGAGCTCGCGCTCGCGGCGCTTCCGCTCGGTGATGTCCGTGTAGATCGCGTACCCGCGGGTCGCCTCCTCGCCCACGTCGTGCGGGGCGACGTGGAGGATGAAGTCGCGGAGCCCGTCGGCGGCGATGCGGCGGACCTCCCCGTGGAAGCCCTCGCCCTCCTCGATGCGATCGTTGTACGCCGAGGGGTGGACCTCCTCGCCCGGCGGGACGATGAACTCGTCGAGGTCCTCGCCGACGATGTCCGCGTTCGCGTGGCCGAAGACCTCCTCGAAGGCGGGGTTCACCGCGGAGACGATCGGTCGGCCGTCGCGCATCGTCACCTCCACGGAGGGGTCCGGGATGTTCTCGAACAGCGCCGCGAGGTCGTCGCGCTCGCGGCGGAGCGCCCGCTCCTTGTCGGCGCGGTCCAGGGCGGCCTCGACGTTCGCCGCCAGCACCTTCGCGAGGGTGACGTCGCGGTCGTCGAAGGCGTCCGCCTCGGGCGAGCCCGCGATGAGGACCCCGTGGTCGCCGAGCGGGAGGAGCATCTCGCTCCGGATGGGCGTCTCGTCGTTGTACCGGCCCGCCACCGCCGAGATGTCCCCGTGGAACTGCGGCTCGCCCGACTCGAAGACCTCCCAGGCGAGCCCCTCGCCGCGCGCGAAGTCCGGGACGTCGTCGAGCAGGTCGGCGGCGGCGGGCGTCGAGCGCTCGTGGACGAGCGCGTCGGCCCCGGAATCGTACAGCCAGATGCTGTGGACGGGGAGGCCGACCACGCCCCGGGCGACGGCCGTCGCGCGGTCGGCGATGGCCGACGGCGAGTCCGCCCGGAAGAGCCGTCGGGTCACCTCGTGCAGGCCGGTGAGCTGGGCCTCGTAGCGCTTGCGGTCGGCGATGTCGCGGATGACGCCGACCGACCCGCGGAAGGTGCCCTCCTCGACGAGCACGGCGACGTTCGCCTCCACGATCCGCCGCTCGTCGTCGGCCGTGACGACGGTGATCTCGTAGGTGCCCCACTCCCGGTCGTCCGCCTCGAGGAGCTCGGCGACCAGCGCGTTGCCCTGCTCGAAGCTCTCGTCGGTCATGAACGCGCTCGCGTGGGAGCCGACGACCTCCTCGCGGGGGGCGCCGAGGTACTCCGCCATCGCCCGGTTCGCGAACGTGATCGTCGCCTCCGGCGAGAGGACGTACATGGGGTCGCCCACCGTCTCGACGAGCGTCCGGTACCGCTGCAGGTCCGCCTGCCGGCGCTTGCGCTCGGTCACGTCGTGGAACACCACCGAGAGGCCGTCCGCGGAGGGGTAGAGATACTCGCGGTACCAGCGGTCCCAGGGGTCGAAGTACTCCTCGACGACCGCCGGCTCCTGGCAGGCCATCGCCTCCCGGTAGTGGTCGTAGAACGGGGTCTCCCGAGCTTCGGGTGCGACCTCCCAGAGGCTCCGGCCGAGCAGGTCGGCGGGCCGGGCGTCGAACACCTCCGCCGCGGTCTCGTTGACGTAGGTGAACCGCCACTCCGTGTCGAGCGCCATCAGCCCGTCGGAGATCCGCTCGAGCATCCCGAACGGGACCTGGTTCGTCCGAAATCCGGATTCCGCCGGCCCCGACACGGATTCAGACTCCGCCGGTCCTGAACCGGCTCCCGACGCCGCCCGCCTCGACCCGGTTTCCGACTCCGCCGGCCCCGACCAGGTTCCGGATTCGTCCAGGGCCGCCTCCAGCCGGTCGGCGAGCAGTTCGAGGCTCTCCGGGCCGTCCTTCGGGAGGTAGTCGGTCACCCCGGCGCCGATGGCCTCGCTCGCCAGCGCCTCGGAGCCGCCCCCGGTGAACAGGACGAACGGCAGGTCCGGGTACGAGCGGCGGACCCGCTCCAGGAGCTCGAAGCCGTCCATGCCGGGCAACGCGTGTTCGCTGACGACGCAGTCGACCTCCGGGAGCCGTTCGAGGGCAGCGGTCGGGTCGGGTTCGCCGAGCACGCGGAACCGCCGCGGGTCGCTGCCGAGGGAGGCCGCCGTCAGCTCGCGGAAGTCCTCGTCGCCATCGACGTGGAGGATCGTCGCTTCCGGGTCGGCGACGACGGACTCGTCCGTACTCACATCCTCCCCAGTGGGGTCGGCGTCGTCCGCTGGCGAGATGCCGACGTCGGCCTCCGCCCCGGGCGCGTCGCCGTCCCCAACGGCGGAACCGCGGCCGTCGCTCGACGTCGGAGCGTCGGCGTCACCACCGCCTGGCATACCCGGCTGTACGGCGCATCCGTCAAGGTTGTTTGGGTCCTGTCAGCACTCGCGATAGTCCGTCGACGGGTCGCGTATGAGCCGCTCGACGTCGTCCGGTCGATTGGTATGCACCAACCGAATCGCTATACGGCCCCGGCGCCTACGATCGGGCGATGAGCACGGACCGCGTCGAGCTGTCGACGCCCGAGATGGACTGCGCCTCCTGTGCCGGGAAGGTCCGGGCCGCACTGGAGGACGCGGAGGGCGTCGTTCGCGTCGAGACCCGACCGACGACCGGGGTCGCCGTCGTCGACTTCGACCCCGAGCGGGTGGCAGTCGAGACGCTGATCGCCCGGGTCGAGCGCGCCGGCTACGCGGTGACCGACACGGAGGGGAAACTGACCGAGGCGGTCGTCTGGCGGAGCCGGCGCGCCTACGGGACCTACGCCGGCGCGCTCGCGATGCTGGTCGGCTTCCTGGTCTGGTGGGGGCCGCTCGCGAACCCCACGCTGCTGGGCGAGACGGTCCTGGGGACCGTCCACCCGCTCCTGGCCCGCGAGACCACGCTCGCCGACGTGCTGTTCCTGCTGTCGGGGGCCGTCGCCGGGGCGCCGATCGTCCGCGCGGGCCTCCGGTCGGCCCGGCTCCGCGAGCTCGACATCGACCTGCTGATGGGGGCCGCGATCGTCGCCGCCGTCCTCGCCGACCACTACGTCGAGGCGGCGACCCTGGCGGTCCTCTTCAGCCTGGCGCAGCTCCTGGAGGCGCACGCGATGGACCGCACCCGCGAATCCATCCGGGAGCTGCTGGCGCTGGCGCCGGAGACGGCGACGGTCGTCCGCGACGGTGAGGAGGAGACGGTGGCCGCCGCAGCGGTCGAGGTCGGCGACGTGGTCGTCGTCCGGCCGGGCGAGCGGGTGCCCGTCGACGGCGTCGTCCGCGAGGGGACCTCCGCGGTCGACGAGTCGCCCATCACCGGCGAGTCGGTGCCGGTCGACACGGCCCCCGGCGACGAGGTCTACGCCGGGAGCGTGGTCGAGGGCGGCTACCTCGAGGTCGAGGCGACCGCGGCGGGCGACGAGACGACGCTCTCGCGGGTGATCGACCTGGTCGAGGAGGCCGAGTCCCGCCGGACGGACGCCGAGAAGTTCGTCGACCGCTTCGCGGGCTACTACACGCCGGTCGTCGTCGCGGCCGCGATCGCGACCTTCCTGGTCCCCCCGCTGCTGTTCGGCGGCGCCTGGAGCACCTGGTTCGTCCGCGGGCTGACCCTCCTGGTGATCGCCTGTCCCTGCGCGTTCGTCATCTCGACGCCGGTCACCGTCGTCTCGGGGCTGACGAGCGCCGCCCGCAACGGCGTCCTGGTGAAGGGCGGCGACCACCTCGAGCGGCTGGGCGCGGTCGACGTCGTCGCCCTCGACAAGACGGGGACGCTGACCACCGGCGAGCTGGCCATCACGGACGTCGTCCCCGCGGCAGGCCTCGACACGGAGGAGGTCCTCCGGACCGCCGCCGCCCTGGAGTCGTTCAGCGAACACCCCGTCGGCGCCGCGGTGCTGGACCGCGCCGCCGAGGAGGGCGTCGACGTCCCGGACGCCACCGCGTTCGAGAACCTCGCCGGGAGGGGCGTCCGCGCCGACCTCGACGGCGCGACCCACTACGTGGGCAAGCCGGGGCTCTTCGAGGAGCTGGGCCACGTCCTCGGCCACGCCCACGTCCGGACCGATG
>SLIW01000387.1 GCA_007135435.1 Natronomonas sp. | reverse complement strand
CGTCGTCGCCCCAGGTGCTTCACACCCAGCGTCACCCAGAGGACACCCTCGTCGGCGAGGGCGTAGCCTATCCGGTCGATCACGTCGCCGTCCAGCCGCCTTCGGGATCGATCCGCCAGAGCTGAACAAAGTCCACGTGCGTACGCCCTCCTCACGAATAGAGGGGCTGGGGTTGCAGTGGGGAAAGATTGCGGTTACATGCACAGCCCAGGCTTGCGGTGACACGCATAGCTCCGCTCCGGATGCGCGCCCGACCCCACGTGAACGACCGATATGCCGAGCCGACGTCAACCCAGTCCACATTATTAGCGGTTACCAGATACTGGCGATTGGGAAGTATGACGACCTTTTTCGCCGGAGTCCGGGCGTAAGCTCGGTCTGCGGGAACTCGTTGTCGCCGTTATGAGCCCGTCTACGGCCCGTTCGGCGGGGGGACGGGCTAAGACATCGCTAACAAAGTATCGAGCAACTGTAGTGACGGTCGTAGAACCCATGTACGGACTCGACGTCGCGGCGGCCGGCGGGATAGTGTCGGTAGCAAACGGGCTCGCCGCGCCCGTCCTCCAGCTCACGGGCGGCTTCCTCGAGCTCGCGATACTATTCTTCATCCTCGCGATCGTGGCCGCAGTCGTCGGCGCCCGCGGTGTCGCCGGGATCAGCATGCAGATCGCCAAGATCCTGGTCGCCGTCTTCCTGATCCTCGCCATCATCTCGTTGCTGTTGTAGGGTCCCGGAGGCGGCGGCGTTCGAGATCGACGATCGAATTTATCGGTACCGGTCGACGACCGAATCCATCAGTGACGACCACACCGGTGATCTACCCGCCGGGTTTTACCTGCACCAGTACGTACCAACGCCCGTGTGTACGCTGATCCTCGCCTGGCGGGTCTTCGAGGAGGCCCCGATATGCGTTGCGGCCAACCGCGACGAGGCCGTCGATCGGCCCTCGAGCCCCCCGTCCGTCCGAGAGGGGGACCCTCGGGTCGTCGCCCCCCGCGACGAGGAGGCCGGCGGGACCTGGATCGGGTACAACGAACACGACGTCCTCGTCGCCGTCACGAACCGCTGGGTCGAAGGGGACGGTGATCGCTCCCGCGGGCTGCTGGTCGACGACGCCCTCGCCTCCCCGAGTGCCCGCGACGCCATCGCGGGGGTCGAGGCCGAGCTGGACGCGCGGCGCTACGCCCCATTCCACCTCCTGGCGGTGGACGGGGACGACTGCATCCTGGTCGAACACGGGGGGACGCTGGTGGGAGGCGACGGACCCGGGGTGACGACCGACGGCTCCGATAGGTCCGGGGAGGCGACCCTCGAGGGCGTCAGACCCGGTGGAGAGACCCTCGGAGGTGGCGAAGCCGACGGTGAGACCCTCGGAGGTGGCGAAGCCGACGGTGAGACCCTAGAAGGCGACGGGACCGGCGGAGCGACCCGTACCCCCTCGGCACGACGAGGCGACCCCGAAGGGGTGGGCCAACCATCCGCGGAGTACGCGATCCACGCGTTCGAACCGGGCGTCCACGTCGTCGTGAACGTCGGGTTCGACGGCGCCTGGTTCGTCCCGTCTGCCCGCCCGGAGGTCGGCCGTCGACAGGCCGCCAACGCGACACGCATCCTCGACCGCCTCACGCCCCAGGCGGGCGAGACGGCGGGGGCGTGGACGCGGCGGGCGGGCGAGCTGCTGGGCGACCACGAGTGCGGTGTCTGCATCCACGGGGACGGCTTCGGGACCCGATCGTCGTCCCTGATCCGCCTCGGCGACGAGCGCGTCTACGAGTTCGCCGACGGGCCGCCCTGCGAGACCCCCTATCGCCTCGTGGAAGCGATGATTTAAAAGGCTCGCCGGCGCATCTCCATCCAATGAGCGCCGACGCCGAGGCGGACCTCTCCGACGTCGAACGCGCCGGGCTGGAACTGATCCGCGAGACCGGTGGCATCCACCAGAGCGACTTCTGGAAGGAGCTCGACATCGACTCCCGGAAGGGGAGCCGCATCCTCGACAAGCTGGAGGATCGGGAGCTCGTCGAGCGCGAGGAGACCGTCTACGACGGCCACAACACCTACTACGTCACACCGATCCGCGACCCGGGCGACCTCGAGTTCTCCCTGCTCATGGCCGGGGACATGCTCTCGCCGTTCGTCGGCGACGAGGAGATCGACCCCCAGAGCGACGCCTTCTCGCGGTGGGTCATGAACCTCGCCTACGAGGAGTACTAGTCCGCGTCGGCGAGGGCCGGTCGCTGTCGCTTCGGCGAGGGCGAGTCACTTCATCCGGAGGAACTGCCCGGCGAACCCTGGCTCTGCCTCCCGCGGGTGGATGACGATGAAGGAGTGCGGCGGGAGGTCGTGCAGCCGGTTGGGGAGCGCCGCCAACGCGGGATTCCAGCCCACACGGCCCTCGCGTGGGGATAGCGCCACCACGAGGTCGTCCTCCTCGGTGCAGTCGGCCAGCTGCTCGAGGAGGGAGGTATAGTCGGGCACCGATTCGAAGTCGGCCTCGAGCTCCGGTTCGACGAGGTCGAAGAGCCGCTCGTACTGGTGGGCGGGGCCGTCGACGACGAGGGCCGTCGCATCGGCGCCCAGCCTGTCGATCAGCGCCTTCACGTGGTAGACGGCCTCGTAGAAGCCCTCGTGGTGGTCGATCCCCGACGGGACGACGACGTACACGTGCCGGGTGACGTTTATGGGGTGACCCAGCCGCGAGACGGCGACCGGCACGGAGGTCCGGTCGAGCACCTGGTCGATGATCGACCCGAAGACCCGGTCCTGGAAGGACCGTCTCGCGTCCCATCCGATGGCGATGAGGTCGGCGCGCGTCTCGACGCTGGCGCGGACGATCCCCGATGCGACGTTGTGGTTCACCCGCGTCTCCGCCTCGACCGGCAGGTCGGCGCCCTCGCCGAACTCCGCGAGCTCGAGGAGGTCGCGTTCGACCTCCTCGACCTCCCGTTCGGTCTCCCGGTCGGCGCCGGGCCGGACCACCGTCAGCAGGTGGATCGGGTTCTCGGCCGGCGACTCCTTGAGCACCAGTCCGAGCTCGAGGAGCTCCCGGCGCCGCTCGGCGTGGGTCGAGAGCGGGAGGAGGATCCGGGGGTCCCGGAAGTCGACGTCCCCTGGTTCGACCTCGGTCTCCTGGACCAGCCGGCGGCCGTACCGCTCGGTCAGCCACGGGCTGGCGACGGCGGTGACGAGGAGCATCAGGACGACGGCGTTCAGGACGTCCGTCGTGAACAGCCCCGCCTCGAAGCCGATGAGGGTGATGGCGAGGGCGGCGGCGGCCTGTCCGACCGACAGCCCGAAGACGACGCCCCGCTGGTTCCGGTCGTAGCCCTGGACGAACGAGACGGCCCACGCCGCCACGTACTTGAACGAGACCATGACCGCGACGATGAGGACCGTCACCTGGATCGTCCCGAGCCCCTCGAGGAGCACCCAGGGGTCGACCAGCATCCCGACGTGGAAGAGGAAGAACGGGATGAAGAAGGCGTTGCCGAAGAACTCGACGCGGTTCCGGAGCGTCCCGCCGGTCGGGACGAGCCGGTTGAGCGCGATCCCGGCGACGAACGCGCCCAGGATGGCCGCCAGCCCGAGGATCTCCGCGAGGCTGGCGGCGGCGAAGACGACGACGGCGACGAAGAGGAACTCGTAGTAGGACTCCTGGCTGAAGTTCTTGAAGAACCACCGGGCGACCCGCGGGACGACCAGCCAGACGCCGCCGAACAGGACGGCGAGCGCGAGGGCGACGCTGCCGAACAGCGCCACGGTCAATCCCCCCTCGACGGCGCCGATGACGATCGCCAGAACCACCAACGCCAGCGTGTCGGTAAAGAGGATACCGCCGAAGACCGCAGTCACGGCCTCGTTCTTCGCGATGTCCAGGCGGTTGACGATCGGGTACGCGAGCAACGTGTGCGAGGCGAACACCGCGGCGAGGAGCGCGGCCGCCAGCGGATCCATCCCGAGGACCCACCAGACGGCCGTCGTCCCCGCGACGAACGGGATGCCGAAGCTCAACAGGCCGAACAGCGCGGCGTCCTCGGGAGCCCGGGCGAACCCCTTGAGGTCCATCTCCAGACCGACCGTGAACAGGAGGTAGACGAGCCCGACCGTCCCGAGAATCTCGACGGTCTCCGAGAGGGCCAGGAGTCCGACGCCGTTCGGTCCGATCGCCGTCCCGGCCAGGACGATGCCGACGATGCCCGGGATACCGAACCGCTCGATGAGCAGCGGGGCGACGAGGAACGCCCCGAGCGCCAGCGCGAACAGCACCACCGGCTCCTCGATGGGCAACTCCGGCAACCACCGCAACAGGAGCCGCTCTGCCTCCGCTGGATCGACGTCCGACTGCAGTGGTATCGAGAACGCGAGCACGGCTGGGGGACCACTCGAGTACCTGCCCCCGACACGTCCCTACGTATAAAAAGGTGGGGTGCCGGACCGCGTGGTTGGCGTACTGGACCCGATGCCGGGGGTACCGAACCTGATGCCGGGAGGACCGGACCCGATGCCGGGGGTACCGAACCTGATGCCGGGAGGACCGGACCTGATGCCGGGAGTACAGAACCTGATGCCGGGAGTACCGGGGCCAGGTGCCCGCGTCTCCCCGGCCCTGATCGGCAGGGTTCGCCCGTCCTACCGCATCAATGACGTCATCTGGCAGGAGACGACGACCTGGTCGCGCTGGTTGACGACGTCGACGTGGAACCTGACGGTCCCGTTACCGGGGCCCTCCTCGCGTTCCCGCGTCTCGAGGACCTCCGTCTCGACGCGGATGGTGTCGCCGACGTACAGCGGCTGGCGGAACCGGAGCTCGTCGATGCCGTAGAACGCGACGACGGCGTCGCGCTCCTCGCGCGTCCGGCTCTGCCACAGCAGGCCGGTCGCCGCGCTGACCGCGAGCATACCGTGGGCGATCCGCTCGCCGAACATCGACTCCTGCATCCGCTCCTCGTCGGTGTGGATGTGGTTGAAATCACCGGAGACCCCCGCGAAGTTCATCACGTCCGCCTCGGTGATCGTCCGACCCTGGGTGACCCTGGTGTCGCCCTCCTCGATGTCGTAGAAGACGCTCGGTTCCTCGGTGTCCGTCTCGGTGTCGCTCATGTGTTCACTCCGTCATCGTCCCGTTCGTTCGATCGCCCTTTCACGCGTTCGGTTCCCTCGGACGCCGGCGGCACCCGCCGCGTCGCCGTCGTCCGTGGCCTCCGTCTCGCCGTCGTCCGTGGCCTCTGTCTCGCCGTCGGCCGTGACCTCCGTGTCGCCGTCGGCAGTGGCGTCGTCATCAGTGGATGTCTCGTGTCCATCGTCCCGATCCCGTCTCACTCCCTGAACAGCCGGTAGCTGGTGCCGCCGGTGGCGACGAGCGTCCGTTCACCCTGGTGGACCGTCGTCGCCACGCACTCGGTGTACCCCATCGTGCCGCCGGCCCGGACGACGTCCGCCTCGACGCGGAGGTCGTCCCGGGCGGGGCGGACGTACCGGACGTCGAGGTCCGTCGTCGTGAGTGCGGTGGTCCCGGGATCGTCGAAGGTCGACTGCAGGGCGAACCCCGAGGCGGTGTCCATGACCGTGGCCGTGATCCCTCCGTGGATCGTCCCCGAGCCGAGGTTCGCGAACTTCTCGTCGAACGGCAGCTCGAAGACCACGCGGCCGGGTTCGAGGTCGTGGACCCGGAGCCCGAGCCACCGGAACAGGCCGTGCTCCCGGAGCGCCCGCTCGACGTCGGG
>SLIW01000126.1 GCA_007135435.1 Natronomonas sp. | reverse complement strand
GTCTCGCTTCGCTCCGACCCTCACACCGCTCACGGTTCGCGACATCGAGGTTCTCGCTCGTTTCGGTGCTCACGGCTCCCTGCGGTCGCCGTTCGCGTTTTCGAGATTCTCACTCGCTTCGCTCGTTCCGACTCTCGCTACTCACGGGCGGCTTCGCCGCCCGTTCGTTCGGCGGTTCTCGCTCGCTTCGCTCACTCCGAACCGCCCTACTCGAATACCAGAACGGTCACCTCACCCGCGTCGAGCACGACGACCTCCTCGCCGCTCTCGGCGCGCTGCTCTTCGACCACCTCGAACATCTCCGCGTCGACGGTGACCGTCTCGCCGTCGACCTCCAGCTCCACGTGGCCGTTCGTCCGGAGCGCCGCCTGGAGCTCCGCCGGGTCTGCCTCCTCCAGCTGACCGACCACGGCGCCGGCCCGCTCGCGGAACGCGGGTCCGAGCTCGCTGTGTTCGATGTCGACGCCCACCGGGACCAGCTCCACGTTCGGGGTGCCGGTCTCGAGGTAGACCGGCCCGTTGACGGTGTCCGCCAGGTCGTAGGTGTCCAGCGGGCGCTCCTCGTCGAGGTAGACCTCGATGCGGTCGAGCTCGGCGTTCAGCGGCTTGCCCTCCTCGGACTTCCACCCCCGGACGACCGCCGCGATCTCGGCGACGAGCCCGCCGCGCTGGACCGCCTCCGGGTCGACCTCCGGGAGCGCCGGCCACTCGCTGGCGTGGACGCTCCCCTCGGTCGGCAGGTGGCTCCAGGCCTCCTCGGTGATGAACGGCGCGAACGGCGAGAGCATCGTCAGCGAGGCGGTCACCGCAGTGTACAGGGCGTGCTCGGCGGCCCGCCGCTCGCCCGGCCGACCCTCGTAGAGGCGGCCCTTGACGAGCTCGAGGTAGTCGTCGGCGAGGTCGTGCCAGACGAACTCGCGCAGCTCGCGTAGCGCGCTGTCGAAGCGGTACTCGTCCATGTCCGCGGCGACGGCGTCGGCGACCTCCGCACACCGCGACAGGATCCAGTGGTCCGCGTCGCGGTAGGCCGGGTCGGAGAGCTCGGTGGTGGCCTCGTCGACGTGACCCGCCGCGAACTTGGTGATGTTCCAGACCTTCGTCTGGAAGCGGGAGGCGCTCGTCACCTCCTTCCACTGGAACTGGATGTCCGAGCCCGGCTGGCCGCCGAGCGCCATCGCCTGCCGGAAGGCGTCGGCGCCGTGTTCGGCCACCACCTCCTCGGGCTGGACGAAGTTCCCCCGCGACTTCGACATCTTGTGCCCGTCGTCGCCGAAGACCATCCCGTTGATGAGGGCGTCCTCCCAGGGCTTCTCGTCGGTGAGCGCGGCCGTCCGGAGGATCGTGTAGAACGCCCACGTGCGGATGATGTCGTGGCCCTGCTCGCGCAGCTGGACCGGCTCGAACGCCTCCTCGGGCCAGCCCGCCACGATCAGCGGGGAGATGGACGAGTCCATCCACGTGTCCATCACGTCGGTCTCGCCGACCCAGTCGTCGTCGCCGCACTCGGGGCACGACCCCACCCCGGGCGACGCGGAGGTCGGCTGCACCGGGAGGTCGTCCTCGCTCGCCACCTCGACGTGGCCGCAGCTGGCACACTCCCACGCCGGGATGGGCGTCGCGAAGACGCGCTGGCGGGAGACCACCCAGTCCCAGTCCATCCCCTCGGTCCAGTCCTCGAGGCGACCGTACATGTGCGGCGGGAACCACGCCACCTCGCGGCCGGCCTCGAGGATCTCCTCCTGGTCGACCCGGACGAACCACTGCTCCTTCGAGAGGATCTCGATCGGCGTGTCGCAGCGCCAGCAGCACCCGACCGCCTGCTCGGTCGGCTCGTCGTCCACGAGGTGGCCCGACTTCTGGAGGGCGGTGGCGATCTCGGCCTTCGCCTCGTCGATCGCCAGCCCCTCGAACTCGCCGGCGAGCTCGTTGAGCCGGCCGTCCTCGGTGAACGCCGCCCGGAGGTCGAGGTCGTGGTCGATCCACCAGTCGACGTCCTGCTTGTCGCCGAAGGTGCAGATCATGACCGCGCCGGTGCCGAACTCGGCGTCGACGTCGTCGTCCGCGAGGAGCTCGACCTCCTGGCCGAACAGCGGGACCTCGAAGGTGTCGCCGATCCGGCCCTCGTAGCGCTCGTCGTCGGGGTCGACGGCCATCCCGACGCAGGCGGCCAGGAGCTCCGGCCGCGTCGTCGCGATCTCCACGTCCTCGTTGCCGACGCCATCGAAGGTGACGTAGTAGAGCGTCCCCTGGCGGTCCTCCGTCTCGACCTCGGCGTCGGCGATGGCCGTCTCGCAGCGCGGACACCAGTTGACCGGGTGCTCGTCGCGGTAGACGTAGTCGTCCTCCGCCATCCGGACGAACGACCGCTGGGTCTCCCCCCAGTACGCTGGCTCCATCGTCACGTACTCGTGGTCCCAGTCCTGGGAGAACCCGAGGGTGAGCATGGTATCCTTCATCGCGCCGATCTGGGACTCGGTGTGCTCGATGCACCACTCGCGGAACTGCTCGCGGGAGACGTCCGTCCGGTGGATCTCGCGGTTCTCCTCGACCTTCACCTCCGTGGGCAGCCCGTGGCAGTCCCACCCCTGCGGGAAGAGCACGTCGTAGCCCTGCAGCCGCCGGTATCGCGCCGCGAAGTCCATGTAGCACCACCCCAGCGCGTTCCCGATGTGCAGGTTCCCCGTCGGATAGGGCGGCGGGGTGTCGATGACGTAGTCGGGCCGCTCGGGGTCGTCGTCGTAGGCGTAGACGTCCGAATCGAGCCACGTCTCGCGCCACGTCTGTTCTATCGTCGCCGGGTCGTAACTGTCTGGAACCTCGCTCATTTTCCTGTGTCCATCGCTGGTTTCCTGTGTGGATCTCCGGGTGTCGTGTTCGTCTCGCCGGGTCCGATGTTCGTCTGTCCGGGTGTCCCGTCTGTCTGTCCGGGTGTCCTGTGTGTATCGTCGGTCGCTCACCTGAACGCGGGTGCGTAGACCCCCCGGTAGCCGTCGAGTTCGGTCGCGCGACGAGGAGACGCGCGGCTACAGCCCACGTACTACCGACTGGGTCGCGCTCATAGCCGGAGGGTGGGTCCTTCCCCGTATAAAAGTTCGCTTGGGACGGGCGGTCGTGTGTAGTTACGGAACACTGCCGGGATTCGGGCGTCAGACACGCTGAAAGCGGCGATGGTCTCGACACGGGGACTCACGGCTCGCTCGTCTCGCGTCTCACGTCGGTCGCGTCGCGCCACTCGAACCGCCGTCCGATATCTTCTATCCTCACCCACCGCCCGTCGGGGTCAGCGGGACGAACTCCAGGCCCTCCTCGTTGAGCAACGCCCGGGCCCGCTCGGTGACCGAGGGGGCGACCAGCACGCCGCGGATCTCCGCCTCCGCGTGGAGGTCGCGCTCCAGCGCGTCGACGTAGCGCCGGAGCTGGCCGACGGCGTCCGGGCCCGCGCGTCGGCGCTTCAGCTCCAGGACGACCGTCCGTCCCTCGTCGTCGCGCCCGTAGACGTCGACGGCGCCGGCAGGCGTCTCCCGCTCGGTCGCCAGCGGGGTGAACCCGCCCTCCACGAGGTCGGGCTCGTCGAGGATGCGCGCCTTGAGGTCCGCCTCCGTGGCCGCGAAGGCGGGCGATCCGGTATCACTACCACGGCCGGCATGTGGGTCCGCTTCGCCTTCGGACGCCGTCTCTGGGGCGCCTCCGGGTCCCGAGGACCCGAAGGCGGCAACGTGGGCGACCGTCGAGAAGCGGACGCACACCGGGCCGTCTCGGCCCACTCCCTGGGCCTCGACCACCAACTCGCCGTCCTCGACACGACAACGGAGGTCGTTTCCTGGGTAGCGACCGTCGGCTTCGGTACCCTCGCCGAGGCTGTGGATCACCGCGATGTCGTCGGGTTTCAGCAAAAGGTGGCGATCTACTGGGTCGCGTTCCTCGTCAGACTCACCGTCGACTATCCTACACGTGCCGAAGACGGTCACGAGGGCCCCATCGGCGAGCGCCTCGGCAACGAACGTCGCGGCGTCGCTCGGCGCCGGTTCCGTCCGTGTGCGAACCGAGTCGCCCTCGTCCGGCTCGTCGGTGGCGGCTCCGCTGGCGTCCCTCACGGGAGCACGCAGGCACCGTCACGAAATAAGCACTCGGTCGGTCGGATCGCGGTCGGTCGGACCGCGGTCGGTCGGATCGCGGGGCGCTACTCGTCGAGCTGGGCCCGCGATCGGGCCTTCTCGCTCCACCCCTCGGCGCGGTCCTCGGAGACGTCCGCCGCCTCGGCGATCGTCTCCGCGTCCGCCTGCGCGAGGTGGGTGAACGACTGGATCCCGGCGTCGTGGAGCCGCTGGGCGTAGGTCTCGCCGAGGCCGTCGATGTCCTCGAGCTGGTGCTCCTCCTCCTCGTCCTCGCTCTCGTCCGCTGCACCCTCCGCGGCGGCGGCCTCGGCCGCCTCCTGTCCCGCCTCCGCTGTCTCTTCAGCGATGTCTTCGGTGGTTTCGGCTGTCTCTTCAGCGATGTCTTCGGTGGTTTCAGCTGTCTCTTCGGCGACGTCTTCGGTGGTTTCGGCTGTCTCTTCAGCGACGTCCTCTGTGAGGTCGGCGGTCTCTTCCGCGACGTCCTCGGTCGCCGCCGCGGCCGTCTCGGCGGTCTCCTCGGCGGCGTCAGCGGTCTCCTCGACGACCGTACCCGTCGCGTCGGCTGCAGCCTCGGTCGCCTCGCCGACGCTCTCCTGGGCCGTCCGGGCGGTCTCCCGCGCCTCGTCCTGGACCGTCCGGGCGGCCGATTCGGCCTGCCGGACGCTCTCGACGGTCTGGGCCTCCGCCTCCTCGTGCGCCCGGAGGAACGCCTCGAGGGACTCGAAGAACAGCTCCCGTTGCTGCTGGTTCAGCTCCTCGACGACGGCGTGGACGTTCCGCTCGATCTCGTCCATGGCGTCCTCCTGGGCGTCGACGACCGCGTCGAGGTTGTCGTCGACGTTCGTGCGGATCTCGTCGGTGTACCAGCCGTCGAAGGAGCCGAGCTGGGTGTGGAGGAGCTGGCGGAACGCGTCGACACCCTGTCGGTGGGCGGTCCGCTGGGCCTCCATGCTGCGGTCGACGAGGGTCTCGGCGGCGTTCTGCTGGACGTCGATCCCGCGTTCGAACAGCTCTCGGCTGTCCTCGATGGCGCGTCGCTGCGTCTGGAACAGGATCTCGATGGGGGATGTGGTGTTCGTCATGGGTGGGGTGGGTTCTGGTATGGGTTCGGGTATGGTTCGTGTGTGGATTCACCGGCGATCCCGTGTCGCGTTCGCCGTGGGTGGTCTCGTGGGTCTCGCCGGGTGATTTCGCGGGTCACGCCGGGTGATCTCGTGGGTCGCGTCGGTAGGTCAGCGCGCGGGCGAGCAGATCCCGCGATTCGTCTCGACCCGACCGGTCGCACGCGAAACGACGCCGGCCACACGGTAAAATGTTTCCGCTGAATGGTCGCAATTGTCGCCCATTACCATCCACTTACTTGTAACGGGGGAGAATGGTATCTCCGCAGCTTCCCGGTCGCGGCGGCGGCCGACTACCTGGACACGAGCGCCGTCGACTGCCTATTGCTGGTAGTCGCCTGTGCCAGTGATCGGTCTTACGCCGGGGATTCCGAAGAACCTCACGGCGGCCGTGGATCTTCGGTCCTTACGAGACGCAGTACCTTAAGCAGCGGCTCACTCCGATCGACCGTCGTCGAGGATGATCACGGTCCCGCGATCCGGATCGAGCCACCGTAGCGCCCGGACC
>SLIW01000577.1 GCA_007135435.1 Natronomonas sp. | reverse complement strand
TCGGCCGCCGACCTCTTCCTGGAGGTCGACGACGACCGGATCCGGCACCTGAACGAGACGTTCCTGACCGACGAGCGGTGCCTGGCGTCCGACGGCGAGGTCTACGAGATCGAGATCGACGCCGAGTACTCAATGCACGCGGAGGGTTACGAGCTCAGGTCGGTCGTGGACTAGTTCGGTCACGCCGCGGATATCCGTACCGGGGACGGGAGCCTGTGGTCGGCCACGGGCGATACTCTGCGACAGTGGCCATGACCCCGTCGCCGGGTACCACCGGCCGACGCTGGCGACCTGCCTGGGCTGTGGGGTGTCGCTGGGCACGTTCCGGCACCCCAGACCCACCCACTTTGGTACGAAGAAGGCCTCTCCGGTACGAAGAACGCCTCTCCCGTACCGAGGACGGCTCTCTGATACCAGTGATTCGCACGAGCGCGCGTATCCGCGACCCTGAATCCCGTGGAATGCTGGACGTCCCCGTCCTATCTTCGCCCCGTTCGAGGCGGAGGAGGACGACCACGTGTCGGATGAACGTCGGATCGAGACGGAAGACGGGCCGGAGGGGACGTGTACCCTGCGATTATCGTCGATCCGTCTTGTAGGCCAATCCGTTGTCGGTAACCTAGGCGTGGCAAACACGCCGCCGCGAGAAACGCCCGGTTATCTGAATATTCAATCTCCTACTAATGTTGCTAAAAGCCATTACAATCAGATAGATGGGAGACGACGATACCCCGGACGGACTCCTGACGGGGGCCACGCGACGGTCGTTCCTCAACGCGACGGCGGCCACGGCGTCGATCGGGAGCGTGGCCGTCGCCGGCTGTCTCGGCCGGGCCGGCACCGAGGGGAGCATCGTGATGACCGGCGACACCGACTTCGCGGACATCATGCACGCCGACGAGGGGCCCTCCGTCCAGGAGGCCCTCTGGGACGCCGGCCTCGACGAGGACATCACCGTCGAGGTGCGCGCGGGCGTGGACGACTCCGTACAGCGGATGCAGTCCGCCCAATCGACGCTCCAGGCGGGCCGGTCGCCCCCAGACATCATCATGATGGACAGCGGTTGGACGGTTCCGTTCATCCTCCGCGAGCAGGCGACCCAGCTCGACGATCACCTCTCGTCGGACGTGGTCGACCGCGTCGAGTCGACGTACCTCGACGCGACGCTCGAGACCGCCCGGCACCCCGAGACCGACGACCTGCACGCCCTCCCGCTGTTCGTGGACTTCGGGATGATGCTGTACCGCCGGGACCTCCTGGAGGAGGCCGGCTTCGACGGCGAGGAGTGGGAGACCGAGCCCCCGGACTGGCAGACCTTCGCGGAGACGGTCGCGGAGGCGCGCGACGAGGCGGACGTCGAGCACGGCTTCACCACCCAGGCGGCCTCCTACGAGGGGCTGTCGTGCTGTACGTTCAACGAGGCGATGACGACCTGGGGCGGCTCCTACTTCGGGGGCCGCGACGCGCTGTTCACCGCGGGCGACCGCGAGGTCACGGTCGAGGACGAGCCGGTCGTCGACGCGATCCGGATGATGCGGGCGTTCATCGCGGGCGGCGACGACCCGTACGCGCACGACGACTTTCCGCAGATCAGCCCGACGACGATCGTCCAGTGGTCCGAGGGGGAGTCCCTCGGCCCGTTCGAGGGGGGCGATGCCGTCGCCCACCGCAACTGGCCGTTCGCCATCGCAGAGACGGGTGCCGACGAGGCCTTCGGCGAGGACCTCGGCGTCACGCCGATGCCACACCAGGTCTCCCCCGACGACGCCCCACACCAGGGCGCCGGCGGGCCGGCCTCCGCGCTGGGGGGCTGGCACCTGACGCTGAACCCGTACACCGAGAACGTCGACGAGGCCGCGCAGGTCCTCGAGGCGTTCACCGACGAGGCCGTCATGCTCACGATATTCGAGATCCAGGGATACCTCCCGCCGACCCTCGAGCTGGTCGAGGAGGCGGACCCGGACGAGATCGGCCCGATCGCCAGGTACACAGACCAGATCCAGATCGCGGGCGAGCACGCGATCCCCCGGCCGGTGACGGACCTCTGGCCGGAGCAGTCGGGGGTCATCGCCCGCGAGGTCCACGGGGCCTACCGCGGCGAGAAGTCCCCCGAGGACGCGATGGCCGACCTGGCCGAGCGGCTCCGCCGGAGCGAGGCCGCCGTCGAGGACCTGGAGGGAGGCGCCGACGGCGGCGACGACGGAGGCGAGGCCGATGGCGACTGACGCCGGCTCGATGTTCGACGGCGAGGCGGACCAGGGCTCCGGGGGCGACCGGACGGGTAACGTCGTCGTCAACTGGATGGAGAACCTGAGCGAGGCCGCCTACGCGTACCTCCTCTTGCTCCCGACGTTCCTGCTGCTGGCGCTGATCGCGTTCTATCCCCTCCTGATGACGTTCGTGATGTCGTTGCGCGAGAACCGCACGCGCGGCGCGGAGCCGCTGGGCGGCTTCATCGGCGTCGAGAACTACGTCGACATCCTGACGGGCAACGCTCGACTGGCCCAGCAGTTCCTCGACGTCTCTGTCTCCGCGTCCGCGCCGTTCGTCGAGCTGGGGACCCCCTTCCTCCAGCAAGCGCTGTTCGTCACCGTCGCCTTCGCGGCCATCAGCGTGTTCCTCGAGACGGTCATCGGGTTCGGCCAGGCGTACGTGCTCGACAAGGAGTTCCGGGGCCGCCGGTGGGTCCGCGTGGCGATCATCCTCCCGTGGGCGGTGCCGATCGTGATCCAGGGGATGATCTTCTTCCTCCTCTTCCAGCCGGAGGTCGGCTTCGGCTCCGACCTCATGCAGTGGCTCGGCGTCTTCGGGGCCGACCCGCTCGCCGACAGCCAGGACGCGTTCATCATCATCCTGATCGCGGACATCTGGAAGTCGTCGGCGTTCATGGCGCTGCTCATCCTGGCTGGCCTCCAGAGCATCGATCGGAACCTCTACGACGTGGCGCGGGTCGCCGGGGCGTCGCCGTGGCAGCGCTTCAAGCGGATCACCCTGCCGCTCGTGCTCCCGGCGCTTCTCGTCGCGATGCTGTTCCGGACGATGGACGCGATGCGCGTCTACGGGCTGATCGAGTCGACCGCCGGCTGCACCACCGTCCCGTCGCTGACGTGCCTGGTGGTCGAGGCGATGTTCGGCGGGACGCGCATCTACGCGACTGCCGCAGCCGTCGCCTTCGCCACGGCGCTGGTGATCGGTCTCATGCTCCTGGTGTACGCCGTGCTGTTCCGTGACACCGAGGAGGGATTCGCATGAGCGACGGGCCGACGACCCGTCCATACTCGCGGGCGATCTGCCGACGAGCGGGGGTGACCCGCCGATGACCGGAGACGACCGGTCGACGATCGGTGGCGACCTGCCTGCGGCCCGAGACGACAGGCCGGCGATGGGAGACGACGATCCCACGACGAGAGACGACAGGTCGCCCACCCGAGACCTCCGGCCGGACGGAGGGCACTCGTCGGTCGAGGAGCCAGGCGAGGATCGGTCGTCCACCGGCACCTCTGCCGAGGACGTCCTCATCGAGGACGAGGGGGGACGGGAGCTGGACCGCGGTCCGTTCCAGCGGTGGGTCGACCGGTCGATCGAGGACCCCGAGCGGGTCTACCGGTCGATGTTCTACGTCGCGACTGTCTTCTTCCTCTTCACCACCCTCTTCCCGTTCTACTGGCTCCTCATGGTCGCGCTGACGCCCGAGGGGAACCAGCAGGACATAATCCTCACGCCGAACGGGTTCAACCCCGGGGCCTTCGTCGAGGTGTTCCAGGTCATCCCCTTCCACTGGTACGTGTTCAACAGCTTCGTGA
The DNA here is from genome assembly GCA_007135435.1 of Natronomonas sp. Classification (GTDB taxonomy): domain Archaea; phylum Halobacteriota; class Halobacteria; order Halobacteriales; family Haloarculaceae; genus Natronomonas. The sequence goes on along the minus strand of SLIW01000577.1, from coordinate 1,958 downwards.
TCGCGGCGGCATCGACAGCGATCGTGCTGGTCGTCGCCAGCCTCGCCGGCTACGCGTTCGGCCGCCTCGACTTCCCGGCGAAGGGCCCGCTGATGCTGCTGGTGCTTGTCATCTCGTTCTTCCCACCGGCGGCGTTCTTCATCCCGCTGAACGACCTCTTCAACACGTCGTTCGTGGCCCTGGAGCCGATCACCGGCGACGGGACGCTGTACAACACACCGGGCGCGATGGTCCTGCCGCTGTCGGCCATCTTCATGCCGCTGGCCATCTTCATCCTGACGACGTTCTACGCCCAGATCCCCGACGGGCTCGAGGACGCCGCCAGGGTCGAGGGGACGACGCGCCTGGGCGCGCTGTTCCGGGTCGTCGTCCCCCTGTCGGCGCCAGGCGTCGCGACGGCCGGGGTCCTGACCTTCATCGCGGTCTACAACGAGTTCTTCTTCTCGTTCCTGATGACCGACGGTCAGGTGGAGAACTGGGCGCCGCTGCTCGAGGGCATCCTGGGCTACCAGGGGCAGTACGAGGTCATGTACCACCTCATGGCCGCCTCGAGCATCATCGGGGTCATCCCCGTGGCGATCCTCGTGATCGTCGCCCAGGAGAAGATCGTCAGCGGACTCACCGCGGGCGGACTCAAGGAGTGACAACATAACACAATGGCACGCGTACGACTCGAGAACGTCAGCAAGCACTTCGACGACGTGACCGCCGTGGACGACCTTAGCATCGAGATCGAGGACGGCGAGTTCGTCAGCTTCGTCGGCCCCTCCGGCTGCGGGAAGTCGACGACGATGGAGACCGTCGCCGGCCTCACGAAGCCCTCGGAGGGCACGGTCTACATCGGCGACAACGAAGTGACGAACCTCGCGCCGAAGGACCGGGGCGTCTCCATGGTCTTCCAGAACATCGCGCTGTTCCCGCACATGGACGTCTTCGAGAACATCTCGTTCGGCCTTCGGCTCAGGAAGTACGACGACGAGGAGGTCCAGCGCCGTGTCGAGCGGGCCGCGGAGATCGTCCAGCTCGAGGGCATGCTCGACCGCATGCCGAACGAGCTCTCCGGCGGCCAGCAACAGCGGGTCGCCATCGCCCGGGCGATCGTTCGCAACCCGGACGTCTTCCTGATGGACGAGCCGCTGGCGAACCTCGACGCGAAGCTGCGGGTCACCATGCGCACCGAGCTCCAGCGGCTCCACCGCGAGCTCGAGCAGACGATCATCTACGTCACCCACGACCAGGCCGAGGCGATGACGATGTCCAACCGCATCGCCGTCCTCGACAAGGGCGAGCTCCAGCAGATCGCGGCGCCGCTCGTGTGTTACAACGAACCGGCGAACCTCTTCGTCGCGGGGTTCATCGGCTCGCCGTCGATGAACCTGATCGAGGGCGAGCTCGTCGAGGAGGGGCTCCGGACGAAGAACTTCACCGTCGAGTTCGACCCCGCGGGCGTGCCGGACGTGCGCGTCGGCGACTCCGTCACCATCGGCGTCCGACCGGAGGACCTCCATCTGGCCACCGACGCGGACTCGCTCGGGCCGATCGCCTGCCGGATCGACGCCACGGCCGACGTGATCGAGCCGATGGGCGACGAGACCTTCGTCTACCTGCTCCTCGCCGAGGACGTCGAGCGGACGATGGACCGCGACGAACAGTCGACGCCCGACCAGCTGCTCATGAGCGTCGACGCCGTCACGGACATCGAGGCGGGCCGAGACGTCGAGATCGTATTCGACGCGCCCGCGGTCCACCTCTTCGACACGGAGTCGGGCGAGGCACTCGTCCACGGGATCGAGGACCTGGTGACCGACGAGGAGACCGGTCGGCCGACGAGCCCCGAACAGTAGCCGGCGAGGTCGCTCCAGTCGACGGATTCTCGCACGGGTGGCCCATCGGAGACATGCGGAACGAGACGCGACCGAGCGCCGTCTCCCTCCCCGTCGGGGGGTCACACCGGACCG
>SLIW01000004.1 GCA_007135435.1 Natronomonas sp. | reverse complement strand
TGACTCGATCCGTCCAAACCGTTGGGTCACAGAGCGGCCGATCCCGTCAATCGAGATCGCCCAGCAGCGACCGGAGCCGCTCTTTCGCCTCCGCGTCGATCGCGGTGTGCGGGGACCGCGGGTGGCCGGCGGGGGCACCGCGCTCGCGCATCGCCCACTTGAGCCCCGGGACGCCGTATTCGGCGGTCACCGCGGTGTTCAGCTCGACGAGCTCGGCGTTGCGTTCCCGCGCACGCGCCGGGTCCTCGCGGTGAGCCTCGAGGACATCGGCGGTCGACGCCGGTGCGAGGTTGGCGAGCGCGAGTACGCCGCCGACCGCGCCGGCGTCGAGGGCCTGGGCGAGGACGCTCGCGCTGCCGATCATCAGGTCGAACTCCCGATCCTGGACCCGCCGGTGGGTCCTGACGAACTCGGCGATCGAGGCGTGGGAGTCCTTCATCCCGACGACGTTCGGGTGCGCCGCCAGCCGCCCGACGGTGTCCGGGAGGAGCCGGACGCCGGTGTAGGCCGGCACCGAGTACAGGTAGACCGGGAGCGGCGACGCGTCCGCGAGGTCCTCGTAGTAGCGGGCCAGCGTGTCCTGGTCGTGCGAGAAGTAGAACGGCGTGACCACGAGCGCGGCGTCGGCGCCCGCCTCGGCGGCCGCCTCGGTCGCTTCGAGGGTCTCACGTTTGCCCGGGTGGCCGGTCCCGGCGAGCACCGGCACCGACGCCTCGTCGACGACCGTCTCCACGACGGCCGCTCGCTCCGCGGCGGTCATCAGTTCGGCCTCGCCGTTCGAGCCGCACGGCACGATGAAGTCGACGCCCCGTCCCTCGACCCAGGTCACGAGCTCGCGAAGCCGTTCGTGGTCGACGTCCCCGTTCCGGTCGAAGGGCGTGACGAGCGGTGGACCGACACCTTCCATGCGAACACCTCCACCACGAGCCATTTACGCCCTTCGTTTGCCGCGGCACTGGCCAGTAATGCACCACCCCTCACGGGACCTCGTGATGTACCTCCCCCTCACGGGACCTCGCAGTGGACGTCTCCTCAGGGAGAGGACTAGCCGTACTCCTGTCCCCCTGAGACATCAGGTACCCGGAGGTGGTCCGGTCACGTGGCGTCCGATGGACGGGCCCGTCACATGACGTCGGCGCGGAACCGATCGGGGATGACCCCGAGGGCCTTCGAGACGAGCCACCACCGGCGGGTGACGTAGGCGACGTCCTTCTCCTTGTGGATAGCGCGGGCGATCTGCCTGGCGGCGGTCTCCGGCGAGCACTCCCAGAAGCGGTCCGATTCGGGAGACATGGGCGTGTCGACGAACCCCGGGCGGACGTCCGTGACGACCACGCTGTCGTCGTCCGCCGTGCGATAGCGGAGCCCCTCGAGGTACCGGGAGGCGAACGCCTTCGACGCGCTGTACGCGGGCAACGTGGGGCTGCCGACCTCGGCGGCGACCGACGAGACGCCCACGAGGTGGCCGCCGTCGGTCGCCTCGAACTGAGCGAGGGCGGCGGTCGCGATGGCGGCGAACCCGCGGACGTTCACGGCGAGGGTCTCTCGCTCCTCCTCCCACTCGAGGTCGGGGTTGTAGCGACCGATCCCCGCCGTGATGACGACCAGATCGACCCCGCCCATCGACCCGACCAGGTCGTCGAAGCGGTCCCGCGCGTCCGGCTCGGTGACGTCGATCCGGGCCACGTGTGCGCCGCCGACGTCCTCGCCCACCGCCTTCAGTCGATCGACGCGGCGGGCGGCCAGCCCGAGGTCGTACTCCCCCGAGAGCTCCCTGGCGAGCGCCCGACCGATGCCGGACGACGCCCCCACGATGATGGCCTTCGGCATAGCCGGCGGGTGGTGACGGGGTGGTATAAAATGCGGCGAAGTACGGCGACGGTGTGAGGGGGGAGCGCTGGGCGCGAGGGAGGGAGCGCTGGGCGCGAGGGAGGGAGCGCTGGGACCAGACTACGCGCGCTCGAGAGCGGGAGCAAATCTCGGCTGGATGGATCCCGGCATCAGATCTCGATGGTCAGCCCGTCGTAGGCGAACCGCACGTCCGCGTACGCGCGCTCGAGTTCGCGGAAGTCGTCGTAGCTGCGGCCGTAGATGTGCTCGATCTCGGTGAGCAGCGTCAGGTCGGCACCGACCCGCTCGACGCGTTCCATCACCTCGGCGTGGGTCAGCTCGTCCACGAGGATGGACTCGTCGAGGTCGGTGAGGATCTGCGTGCCGTCGGGGGTCTCCGGGAAGTAGCCGCACTCGAGGACCGCCAGGTCGATCTCGTCGGGGAGCGCGGACTCGTCGAGGTACCGGGCGTCGTCGGTCGCGAGTACCACGGTCGTGTCGTCGCCGCGGAGGACGAACGCGGTCGCGTCCATGGTATCGTCGCCCGAAAGCGAGTAGGGGATCGCCTCGACGGTCACCTCCCCCGATCCGTCCCGGGCGTCGATCGCGAGCGGTTCCTCGTCGAGGAAGTGTGCGGACGCGAAGCCGATATCCTCGATGTAGTGTCGCAGCCCGTCATAGAGCTCGCAGGTCCGGTCGTAGACGGGGCGGGTGGTGACCAGCGTGAGTCGGTGGTCGCGGACCGTCTCGACGAGCCCGTAGTCCGGCTCCTCGAACATCCGCTCCATCCGCCGCGCCTGGACGACCCGCAGCCCGGCGGTGTGGTCCGGGTGCCAGTGGGTCAACAGCAGGTACTCGAAGGCGTCGACGCCCTCCCGTTCGAGGTTGCCGTAGACGAACTCGGGGGCGTCGACCACGGCCGCCAGCTCGGGGAGGAACAGCGAGTTCCCGTGGCGGGCGTACGGGACGCCCCGTGCGCGGGCCTCCTCGCAGACCCGACACCGACAGGTGGGCGTCGGGATGGGGGAGTTCCCCCCGCTGCCGAGGACCGTGAGCGTGCGCATGCCGGGTGGTCGGCACACGACGACAAAAAGCCGACCCCGGCGACGGGACCCGCTCGTTCAGTGGGTTGCCAGGTGGGCGAGACACGTGGCAGGCAGATGAGACACGGACCAGGCAGTCGAGACACGGGCCATGTGGACGTCACATGTGCCATGCGGACGAGACACGTGCCATGCGGACCAGCCAAGTACTCCCCGGTGCTACGGCCGCCCGTGAACGGCGAGCGCGCCCGCCTGACAGCCGTCGTCTTCGTCGTCCTCTTCACCCAGCTCCTGGTCTACCCGGGAGTCGACCAGCTGGTCGCGGTGCTCGGCGGCGAGCCCACCATCGACGCGGGGACGGCCTTCCTCGGCGTCCAGCTGCTGGCGTTCGTGTGCTTCGCTGCCGTCTGGGGAGCGCTGTCGGACCGGGCGGGCCGCCGGACGCCCTTCATCGTCGCGGGGGCGCTCGGTGGGGCGGTCACCTACCTCGCGCTCGTCGGGATCGTGGTGGCCGGCGTCGGCGACTTCCGGCTCGCGCTGGTCCTCCGGTTCGTCGAGGGGGCGTTCACCATCGGCGCGTTCTCGCTCGCGATCACGATGCTCATGGACCTCGGCGGCGGCCACGGGCGCAACATGGGCGCCGCGGGCGTCGCCGTCGGCGCTGGCGCGGCCCTCGGCGCCCCCGTAGGAGGGGCGCTGTACGCGCTGGGTCCGCTGGCGCCCCTCGTGGCGTCGGCCGGGCTGCTCGTGGTCGTCGTCGCGCTGGTGACGACGCTCGAGGACCGCGCGCCGACCGACCGCGCCGGGGTCCGGGAGGTGGTCGTCGGCATCCGACGGACGCCCGAGCTCCTCGTCCCGTACGCCTTCGGCTTCGCGGACCGGTTCGCCGCCGGGTTCTTCGGCCTCGTCGGGACGTTCTACTTCCGACAGTCGTTCGGGCTGGACCCGGCCGCCACGGGGCTCGTCCTCGCGTGCTTCTTCGCCCCGTTCGCGCTCCTGCAGTACCCCCTCGGGACGCTTTCGGACCGGATCGGCCGGGTCGTCCCCATCGTCGCCGGCTCGGTCGGCTTCGGCGCCGCCATCCTCGCGGTCGGGCTCGCGCCGACGGTCGAACTGGCCGCGGCCGGGATGGTGCTCGTGGGGGTCCTCGGCGCGCTGGTGGCCCCCGCGACGATGGCCCTGGTCACCGACATCGCCGGGGTCGGCGAGCGGGGCGTGGCCATGGGCGGGTTCAACATCTTCGGCAGCCTCGGCTTCCTCGGGGGCATCCTCGTCGGCGGCTGGATCGCCGCGCGCTACGACTTCCTCGCCGCCTTCGCCGTCGCGGGGGCCCTCGAGGTGATCGTGGTCCTCGTCGCGTTGCCCGTGTTGCTCCGGATCGCCCCGGACCCGACGGCGACCTTCGGCAGCCCTCGCGAGAGCTGATACGCCGAGAGTTGAGTCGGCGAGAACCGATACGCCAGGAGTTGAGCCGGCGAGAACCGATACGCCAGGAGTTGAGCCGGCGAGAACCGATACGCCGACAGCCGAGACGCGAGCCACATCCACGAGCGCGCTGCGCCCGCCTCCCAGGACGATGCCGGGGCGACAGCGACCGCTCGAAATGTCGCTATCAAAACGACCATACACCCGCATCGACTGTGTACCACCAGACTCGAGGACCCCCTCGAGGTGGATCACGTGGTCACGAAACGCGAATACGCCGACGACTACCCCGACAAGACGCTGTACATCCCGGGCCCGACGGAGGTGCGCGAGGACGTCATCGAGGCGATGGCCGAGCCGATGTTCGGCCACCGAAGCGACCGGATGACCGACCTCTATACGACCATCGTCGAGGACACGAGGGAGTTCCTCGGGACCGACAACAACGTCGTCGTCCTCACGGCCTCCGGGACGGCGTTCATGGAGAGCTCCATCCTCAACCTCGTCGACGAGGAGGTCCTCTGTACGACCTGCGGGAGCTTCAGCGAGCGGCAGGCGGACATCGCCGAGCGGCTGGGGAAGTCCGTCGACCGCCTGGAGTACGAGTGGGGCCGGGCCGTCAAACCGGGGGACGTCCGCGACGCCCTCGAGTCGGACGGTGCGGACTACGACGCCGTCACCTGCGTGATGAACGAGTCGTCGACCGGGGTCCGCAACCCCGTCGAGGAGATCGGCGAGGTGGTCGCCGAGTACCCGGACACCCGCTTCGTCGTCGACGCCGTCTCGGCCCTCGGTGGCGACCATATCGACGTCGACGGCAGCGGCATCGACGTGATCTTCACCTCGGTCCAGAAGGCCTTCGCGATGCCACCGGGGCTGGCCGTCTGCGTCGTCAGCGACGAGGCGTACGAGCGCGAATGCGAGAAGGGGTCCGCCTCGTGGTACGGCGGCTTCCAGCGCAACCTGGACTACTACGACCGCAAGGGCCAGACCCACTCGACCCCCGCGATCCCCGTCATGCTTGCCTACCGGACGCAGATGAAGCATATGCTCGAGGAGGGACACGAGGCGCGCGACCGGAGACACCGCGAGATGGCCGAGTACACCCGCGAGTGGGCCCGCGAGCACTTCGACCTCTTCCCCGAGGAGGGCTACGAGTCCCAGACCGTGTCCTGCATCGAGAACACCCGCGGCATCGACGTCGCCGAGACCATCGAGGGCGTCAGCGAGGCCCACGACATGGTCTTCTCGAACGGCTACGGGTCGCAGCTCTCCGAGCGGACGTTCCGGATCGGCCACATGGGCGAGCACACCGTCGAGAGCATCGCGGCGCTGACCGACGCCATCGAGGACGTCGCGGGGCTGTAGCTGGTACCCCCCAGGCCCGGACTGTCTGACGGTCCGGCGGTCTGGCGGTCTGGCGAACGGCGGTCTGGCGGTCTGGCGGTCTGGCGAACGGCGGTCTGGCGGTCTGGCGGTCTGGCG
>SLIW01000200.1 GCA_007135435.1 Natronomonas sp. | reverse complement strand
GGGCCAGCGAGGGAGCGCTCGAAGAGCAGTAGGCGCGGCGAAGGACGAGTAGGCGCGGCGAAGGACGAGTAGGCGCGGCGAAAGACGAAGCGCCCAGACCGACCACTTCCACCGGGGTACCGTCACGCTTTACCCGACGGCCGACGCGGGTGCACCATGGCCAGCGGCATCGTCGGGGAGTTCTTCGACCTCAAGGCCGGCACGGAGGCCGACCTGCTCGCGATGCAGATGGGCGACTTCTACGAGTTCTTCGGCGAGGACGCGGTGACGGTCGGGGACGAGCTCGACCTGAAGGTCTCCGAGCGGTCCGCCGGCGGCGAGACCTACGAGATGGCCGGCGTCCCCGTCGACGACCTCACGCCGTACCTCACGGCGCTCGTCGAGCGGGGCTACCGGGTCGCCGTCGCCGACCAGCGGGAGGTCGGCAGCGACGAGGGCGAGGGCGAGATCGTCCGGGAGGTCGTCCGCGTCGTCACGCCGGGGACGCTCCTCGAGACCGACGACGCCGACGCCCAGTACCTCGCGAGCGTCGCGCTCGTCGACGACGCCTACGGGCTCGCGTTCTGCGACGTGACGACGGGCCGGTTCCGGACGACGGCCGTCTCCGGGCCCGACGCCCTGGAGCGCGCCCTCACCGAGTGCTACCGGTTCGCGCCGGTGGAGGTCCTCCCCGGCCCGGAGGTCCGCAGCGACGACGCCTTCCTCGCGCGGCTGGACGACCGCCTGGACGCCCGGACGACGCTCCACGACACCGAGGCGTTCGCGCCGGGGCGGGCCCGCCACACCCTCCGCGAGCAGTTCGGCGACGCGGTCGAGACCGTCGGGCTCGCGGAGGCGGCGGTCGTCGCGGCGGGCGCCGCCGTCGACTACGTCGCCGAGACCGGGGTCGGCGCGCTCGCGTCGGTGACCCGCCTCGGATCGTACGAACCCGACGACCACGTCGCGCTGGACGCGACCACCCAGCGGAACCTCGAGCTCGTCGAGCCGATGACGCGGCGGGGCCGCTCGCTGTTCGAGGTGCTCGACCACACCGAGACGAGCGCGGGCGGCCGCCTGCTCCGCGAGCGGCTCGCGCGACCATTGCGCCGGGAGGGCGAGATCCGGCGCCGCCAGGAGGCCGTCGACGCCCTCGCCGCGGAGGCGCTCGCCCGCGAGGGCCTGCGCGAGACGCTCGCCGACGCCTACGACCTCGAGCGGGTCGCCAGCCGCGCGGTCTCCGGCCGCGCCGACGCCCGGACCCTCCTGCGGGCCCGCGAGACGCTCGCGCTGGTGCCCACCGTCGCCGAGCAGGTCGAGGGCTCGCCTCGCCTCGCGGACTCGCCGGTCGCGGACCTCCTCGCCGACCTCGACCGCGGGGCGATCGCCGACCTGCGGGAGTCCCTCGACGCGCTCGCGGACGACCCGCCGAAGACCCTCCGCGAGGGCGGGCTCATCAGGCGGGGCTACGACGACGAACTGGACGACCTCGTCGCCCGCCACGAGGACGCCGTCGAGTTCTTCGAGACGCTCGAGGAGCGCGAGTCCCGACAGCACGGGCTCTCGCGGGTCACCGTGGGTCGGAACAAGACCGACGGCTACTACGTCCAGGTCCCGAAGTCCGAGGCCGACGCGGTCCCCGACCACTACGAGGGGATCAAGACGCTGAAGAACGCCGAGCGGTACGTCTTCGACGAACTGCGCGAGCGGGAGCGGGAGGTGCTCCGCCTCGAGGAGGCGCGCGGCGAGCGCGAGTACGAGGCGTTCTGTCGGCTCCGCGAGACGGTCGCCGCCGAGGCGGCGCTCCTCCAGCAGGTGGGCCGGGCCGTCGCCGAGCTCGACGTCCACTGCTCGCTGGCGGTCCACGCCGCCAGGCGGGGCTGGTGTCGCCCGGCGCTGACCGACGAGCGCGTCCTGTCGGTCGAGGCGGGCCGCCACCCGGTGGTCGAGACGGAGGTGGAGTTCGTCCCGAACGACCTCCACCTCGACCGCGAGCGGCGCTTCCTCCTGGTGACGGGCCCGAACATGTCCGGCAAGTCGACGTACATGCGCCAGGCGGCGCTCGTCACCCTGCTCGCGCAGGTCGGGAGCTTCGTCCCCGCCGACGCCGCCCGGGTGGGCCTCGTCGACGGCATCTACACCCGGGTCGGCGCCCTCGACGAGCTCGCCGGCGGCCGCTCGACGTTCATGGTCGAGATGGAGGAGCTGTCGAACATCCTCCACTCGGCGACCGACGAGTCGCTCGTCGTCCTCGACGAGGTGGGCCGGGGCACCTCGACCTACGACGGGGTCTCCATCGCCTGGGCCGCCACGGAGTACCTCCACAACGAGGTGGGCGCGTTCACCCTGTTCGCGACCCACTACCACGAGCTCACGGAGCTCGCCGACCAGCTCCCCCGGGTCGCGAACGTCCACGTCGCCGCGGACGAACGGGAGGGCGAGGTCACGTTCCTCCGGACGGTCGCCGAGGGCGCCACCGACCGATCCTACGGCGTCCACGTCGCCGACCTCGCCGGGGTCCCGGAGCCGGTGGTCGACCGCGCCCGCGACGTCCTCGATCGGCTCCGTCGCGAGAAGGCCCTCGACGTCCGCGGCGGCGACGCCGACGGGACCCGCCAGGTCGTCTTCGACCTCGGGGCGGGCGAGTTCAGGGGGAGCGCGTCCGCTGACGGCGGTGAGCCGAGCGGCGCGAGGCGAGCCTCGTCGGACGCGGACGCGTCCGACGGCGGTGACGACCAGGAGCTGCCGCCGGGGACGAAGTCGGTCCTCGAGGAGCTCCGGGAGACCGACGTGAGCGAGGTGCCCCCCGTCGAGCTCATGGGCCGGGTCCAGGAGTGGCAGCGGCGGCTGGACGACTGAGGGGGGTCGGCGGCATCGGCTGGACGACTGAGGGAGGTAGCAGCGTCGGCCGGATGAATGGGCGGATGGCAACGTCGGCCGGACGACTGAGCGGATGGCAACGGATTCTAGATGGACCAGCCGGCGGCCCACTCCGGGCGGGAGCCCCCGAACGTCCTGCTGGTTCGTCCCGACACACCTTCGGAAACCTGCGGCGGTGTACCGAACGTATTTACTTCTCCCCACCGCGAATAGTGGCACCATGCCACAGTGGACCGAACGCAGACCAGCGGAGGACTTCTACCGCGTCCTGGATCCCGACGGGGACCCCGTCGACGACCTGCCGTCGGTCGCCGACGACGAGGAGACGCTGCGCCGGATGTACCGCACGATGCTGCAGACGCGCGCGCTCGACGAGAAGACGCTCCGGATGCAGCGCCGCGGCGAGGTGAGCATCATCGCCCGATCCACGGGCGAGGAGGCCGTCGCCTGTGGCTCCGCGGCCGCGCTGGCGCCGGGCGACTGGTGCTTCCCGACCTACCGGCAGACGTCGGCGCTGCTGTACTGGAACGCCCGGATGGACCGGGCCATCGCGGGGCTGATGGGCGCCGAACCGGAGACGATCAACGAGCACCTGCCGCTGGAGGGCGAACCCGAGGTGACCTTCACGCCCGTCTACGTCCCGCTGGCGGTGAACGTCGCCAACGCCGTCGGGTCGGCCATGGTCGACCGATTCCAGGGGGACGACCGCGTGACGCTGTCGTACATCGGCGACGGCTCGACCAGCGAGGGGGACTTCCACGAGGCGCTGAACTTCGCGGGCGTCTTCGAGGCGCCCGCCGTCACGATCTGCCAGAACAACCAGTGGGCGATCTCGGTCCCCGCCCACCGCCAGACGGCGGCGGAGACCTTCGCCCGGAAGGCCGAGGCCCACGGCGTGCCCCACGAACGCGTGGATGGGAACGACGTCCTCGCGGTGTACGAGGCGACCCGGGAGGCCGTCGAGCGCGCCCGCGACGGAGGTGGGCCGACCTTCATCGAGGCGGTCACCTACCGGATGGTCGAGCACAACACCGCCGACGAGGAGAGCGTCTACCGCGACGAGGACGAGCGCGACTACTGGGAGGACAAGGACCCCGTCGACCGTCTCGAGGCCTTCCTGCTCGACCGCGGGGTGATCGACGACGAGGACCCCGAGCGGTACCGCGAGGCGCTCCGCGAGGAGGTCCAGGAGGCGGTCGACCGGGCCCGCGAGGTGCCGATCTCGGACCCCGAGACGATGTTCGACAACCACCTCCAGGCGACGAGCTGGAGCGAGCGCCACCAGCGCCAGGAGCTGGCGGCCGAGCGCGCCGGGGCGAACCCGTTCGCCGACTTCACCGGGGAGGGACTGGAATGAGCCTCCACGCCGAGCCCCGGGACGGCCAGGAGGGTCGCGAGATGAACATCGTGACGGCGGTCAACGAGACGCTCCGCCAGGAGATGCAGCGCGACGACAGCGTCAGGCTGCTGGGCTACGACATCGGGCCGATCGGCGGCGTCTACCGCGCGACGGAGGGCCTCCACGAGGAGTTCGGCGAGGAGCGCGTGATCGACACGCCGCTGTCGGAGAACGGCATCCTCGGGACGGCCGTCGGGATGGCGATGCGGGGCTGTCGCGTCGTGCCGGAGATCCAGTTCATGGGCTTCTTCTACCCCGCCTTCGGCCAGTTCATGTACACGATGGCGAAGATGCACGAGCGCTCTGGCGGGGCGCTCGAGGTGCCGATGACGGTCCGGATGCCCTACAGCGGCGGCATCAAGTCCTCGGAGTATCACTCCGAGTCCACCGAGACCTTCCTGGTACACACCCCCGGCGTCCGGGTGGTCGTCCCCTCGACCCCGTACGAGACGAAGGGGCTGCTCGCGGCGACCATCCGCGACGACGACCCGGCGTTCTTCCTCGAGCCGAAGAAGATCTACCGCGGCGGCACCGAGCCCGTCCCCGACGAGGAGTACACCATCTCCCTCGACGAGGCGCGGTACGTCCGCCACGGCGAGGACGTCACGGTGTACACCTGGGGCGCGATGGTCCGCCACGCCGTGACGGCCGCTGACGCGGTCGACGCCGACGTGGAGATCGTCGACCTGCGGACGCTGTCGCCGCTGGACGTCGAGACCATCCTCGAGTCGGTGAAGAAGACCGGTCGGGCGGTCGTCCTGCACGAGGCGCGGCGGACGCTCGGCCTCGGCGCGGAGATCTCGGCGCTGATCAACGAGTACGCGCTCGACCACCTGCACGCGCCGATCAAGCGCGCGACCGGCTACGACGTCCACTTCCCCGGCCACCAGGTCGAGGACGCCTACCTGCCGGACGCCGACCGGGCCCAGCACGCGATCGAGGCGGTGATGAACTATGAGTTCTGATACCGAGGAGACCCAGCGCTACGAGTTCCGGCTCCCCGACCCCGGCGAGGGGCTGACGGAGGCCGAGATCGTCGAGTGGCACGTCGAGGCGGGCGCGGAGGTCCGCGAGGACGACCCCCTCTGCGACGTGGAGACCGACAAGGCCGTCGTCGAGATCCCGACGCCCTGTACCGGGACGGTCGTCGAGCTGGCGGCCGACCCGGGCGAGATGGTTCAGGTCGGCGAGGTGATCGCGGTCTTCGAGACGGCGAACCCGCCGCGCCAGCAGGGGTTCGAGGACGCCGGATCCGCCACCGGAGGGGCGGTGGACGCGGCCGAGGAGGACGAAACGGCGGATGCGGCCGAGGCGGAGGCGACGGGAACGGAGGCGACCGACGCCCCGCGATCGGCCGTCTCACGCGTCGGGGACGAGGACGGATCGGCGGCAGAGACGGATCGGGTCTTCGCCGCGCCGTCGACCAGGCGCTACGCCCGCGAGCAGGGCGTGGACATCGGCGACGTCCCCGGGTCGGGCCCGAACGGGCGCGTGCTCCGGGAGGACGTCGACCAGTACCTCCAGGCGGGCGGTGCCC
>SLIW01000397.1 GCA_007135435.1 Natronomonas sp. | reverse complement strand
TCCCCGTCATCGGCCATATCGGCGCCGGCCTCCTCGGGGGCTTCGTCGCCGGGATCATGGCCGGAGGCGGCATCCTCCGCGGTGCCTGGCACGGGCTGCTCGCGGGCGCGCTCGGCGGCCTCCTGTTGGCCGTCGGGCTGGCCGTCTTCATCGCCATCGTCGGCACCGGCGTGGCGGGGCCGCTCGGCCTGATCGGCGGGTTCGGCGTCTTCACCGTCGGCGCGATCATCGCGTTCGTGCTCGCGATCGACAGCGCCATCGGGGGCGCCATCGGTGGACTCCTCGGGTGAGGCCTGGAAGCCGGACCGTGGGTACGTGACGGCACGGACACTGGACGGAACGACCGTCCGTGGCCGGCACACCGACCGATCGAGGCGGTGGCCGATATGGTCGGCCAGCCAGTCTGGTCCGATAGCCAGTCTGGTCCGGTAGCCAGTCTGGTCCGGTAGCCGGTCTGGTCCGGTAGCCGGTCTGGTCCAGACGGTCTGGTCGTCCACTGCGTCGCGTTCGGGCAGTCCGGCTTTACCCCCGGGCGCCCAAGCGAGGGTATGCCACACCTGCAGTTCGAGACGACGGCGGACCCGACGGACGACGAGCGTCGGGCGTTCCTCGAGGCGACCACGGAGCTGTACGCCGACCACATGGACACGGGGACGGGTCACGTGGCGGTGACGCTCCGCGTGCTCGACCCCTTCGAGTTCTCCCTGGGGCGGCTCGACCCCGGCGAGCCGGCGCTGATGCTGAACGCCGATATTCGCGCGGGGAGGACCTTCGACCAGAAGCGGGGGTTCGTCCTGGCGGCGTTCGACGCGGCCTCCGACCATCTCGGGGTCCCCGCCCCCAACGCCTACGCGGTGGTGACCGAACACGTCGGCGAGGAGTTCCACGAGCACGATCGCGTCCTCTCGGGGTGGGACGCGTCCGAGGCGACCGAGGGGGCCGACTAGTCAACGTCGCTCCCGTAACTCCCGCCGCAGGTCCTCCAGGTCCATCCCCTTCATCGCGAGGAGGACCAGCAGGTGGTAGACGATGTCCGCCGCCTCGTGGGCGAGCGCCTCTCGGTCGTCGTCCTTGGCGGCCAGGAGCAGCTCCGCCGTCTCCTCGCCCAGCTTCTCGAGGACGGCGTTCTCGCCCTTCTCGTGGGTGAACAGCGAGGCGGTGTAGGAGCCCTCGGGGAGCTCCTCGCGCCGGGACTCGACGACGGCGAACAGCTCGTCGAGGATCTCGTCGCTCACGGCTCCAGCACCTCCCGGAGGTCCTCCAGGTCGGCGTACTTGGACGCTGGCTCGCGGCCCTGCTCGAAGACCGTGGGGACTACCTCGATCGGGGCGTTCGTCCGGGCGGCGAGCGCCAGGGAGTCGCTGGGACGCGCGTCGATCACGAGGCTCTCCCGGGGACTGTCGACGTGGAGGTCGGCGACGTAGGTCCCGTCCTGGAGGTCCGAGACGACGACCCGGTCGACGCGACCGCCGAGCTCCTCGACGATGTCGAGGAGGAGGTCGTGGGTCAGCGGCCGGCCGATGTCCTCCGCCTCCAGCCCCCGGACGATGCTCACCGCCTCCTCGAAGCCGATGAAGATGGGGAGCACGTACTCGTCCACCTCCTGGTCCCTCTCCCACCCATCGTCCTCGTTATCGTCCTCGTCCGGGTCGCGGGTGGGTTCGGTCCCCTCGGCGTCGAGATCGCTCGCACCGGTATCGAGTTCGGCCGCGTCGTCGCCGGCCGCCCCGGTGTCGGCCGCCCCGGTGTCGGCCGCCGCGACCTCCCCGTCCACGGCGAGGGTGACGATCGCCACCGGGCCGGTCGGCGTCTCGGCGACCAGGACCCCGTCGATCTCTGCGTCCATACCCCTCGCGACGACGTGGAGGGCAAAAAGCCCGTCCTTCCAGCCCGCAGCAGGTTCGCCGGCTCGTCGTCAGTACATGTCGACCCTGGCCGAAGAAGGGGGGTCTGATTCTCGGTGGGGTCCGCCGGCTGGTGGTCGATGGACGCCGCGCTACCTCGCATCCCTTGGCGGGTTTCACATCCCGAATCTGGCACCGTATTCCGGAGCCGGCTACCGGAAGAAGGCGAGCCCGTGGAGCCGCGAGTCGTCGGTCAGCTCGGGGTGGAACGAGGTGCCGACGACGTTGCCCTGCCGGACGGCGACGGGTCGATCGTCGACGGTCGCGAGCGTCTCCACCCGATCGCCGACCTCGTCGATGAGCGGCGCCCTGATGAACACCGCCGGGAAGGGCCGATCAAGTCCGGTGACCGTCAGGTCCGCCTCGAAGCTGTCGGCCTGCCGGCCGAAGGCGTTCCGGTCGACCGTCACGTCGATGACGTCGAGGGTCGCCACCCGGTCGTCCTTCGCGTCGCGGCTGGCGACGATGAGCCCCGCACAGGTGGCCAGCATCGGCTTGCCACTCCGCACGAACGCGCGGATCTCCTCGTCGATCCCGGCCTCGGCGAGGAGGTGGGAGATGGTCGTCGACTCCCCGCCGGGTAGCAACAGGAGGTCACAATCGGGGACCACCCCGGCGGTCCGGATCTCGGTCACCTCGACCACCTCGTCGTGCCGGTCGGCGGCGCGGCTGATGGCCGCGGCGTGCTCGGCGACGTCGCCCTGGACCGCGACCACCCCGGCGGTGCGCATACCCGAGGTACCCGCCTCGGGTGGAAAAACTGCTCGATAGCGTGCCGGACGATCGCGAGCGCTGGTTTCCATGGCACAGGCGACAACGTCTGAGACGACAGGATCCACGTTCGGGTCGACGCTGGGCCGACCGTCGACAGATCGTGAATCCATGTCGGTGAAGCCTTGTGCAGGCGGTGGGTACGACCCCCATGCTCGTCGCCCTCTCGGACACCCACGCTCGCGAGGGGACCCACCTCGAGGGGCGGACCGCTGCCGCCGTCGACCGTGCCGATCTCGTCGTCCACGCGGGGGACTTCGTCACGGAGGCGGTGCTGGACGCCTTCGAGGCTCGCTGCGACCTCCGCGGCGTCTCCGGCAACAACGACGACCCCGCCGTCCGCGAGCGCCTCGGCACCGAGACCGTCGTCGAGTGGGAGGGGCTCCGGCTCGTCGTGGTCCACGGCCACGCGCACTCCGAGACGGGGCTGTCCATGCTCGGGCGGCAGGCCGGCGTCGACCTCGTCGTCGTCGGACACTCCCACAGGCCGGCGTTCCGCGATGGCGTGGTCCCGACGCTGAACCCCGGCAGCCACGCCCAGCCTCGGTGGTACCGGCCCGCCCACGCCGAGCTCGAGTGGGACGACCGAGAGGGGCTAGCCCGGGGAACGTTGGTCGAACCCGGCGGGGAGGTCTTCGAGCGGTTCACCGTCGAGCCACGACAGACGGACGGCTGACGGTCACGCGGGGACGGGAGACAGAGCAGTGCGCCGAACGCCGACTTCGGGCGGGGTCGGTGACACCGGGGCGGGGTGGTGAACCGGTGCCGTGTGGCGGGCGTTCCACGGTGGTGGAGGGCCGAAGCGTTCAGCGCGTTCGTCTCGTGGACGGGGGATGATAAGGTACCACCGTAAGGTCAAACCGGCGTTTTAGTGATCGAATCGTGAAGAGGTCGGGGGGCCGTGAAGGGGATGTAATCGGATCGTGAGGGGCCGTGAAGGCGCCATGAAGGGGATGTAATCGGATCGTGAAGGCACGGCCGTGGGGAACGCGTCGAATGACTCGGCTGCGGTAAGGGCCACCCGGGAACCGTGTCGCTTCTCGACGCAGGATTCGCCGTCGTTCACGGCCGGGTCTGCACGTAGGTCGTCGCGACGATGACCGAAAGGACCGTCGCGCCTCCCAGGAAGAACGCCAGTCCCGGTGGGATGCCGGCGGCGAAGATCGACTCGAGGGCCGCGACGGGATCGGCATCCGGCGCCGGGGTGGGTGTCATCGCCTCTTCTGCCGGCTCGGGCGTGGGCGTCGGCTCCGGCGATGGAGTCGGCGTCGGGTCCGGTGCGGGCGTCTCCTCCGGCGCCGGGGTCGGTGTCTCCTCTGGCGCTGGGGTCGGTGTCTCCTCAGGTACGGGCGTCGGCGTTGGCTCCGGTTCTGGTGCGGGTGTCGCGGTCTCGTCCGCTGCCGGCGTGGGTGTGTCCTCCTCGGGAACCGGGGTGGCCGTCTCCTCGTCGTCGTCGACGGCCACACCAACGTCGTCGGCATCGTCGGCGTCGTCGGCGTCGTCGGCCACGTCCACGTCCGCCACATCGTCGTCGGGAGGGGCCGCCGTCGGCTCGTCGTCGTCCGTCACGGGGACGTCGTCGTCCGTAAACCCGAGGATGCTCTCACCGAACACCTCCTGGACGGCGAGGGCGCCGACCGCGAGGGCGGCGAACCCGCCGAAGAGGCGCGAGACGGCCGCCCGGAGGCCCGAGGCTCGCTCCTTCTCGCCCGCGAAGATGACCAGCGGGCTGTCGGCCGGCCCGTAGACCCGCATCTCGCGGCCCTTCTCGGAGTAGGCGGTGCCGACGACCTCGACGGCGCCGGCGTCCTCGAGCTTCTCGAGGTGGTACTGGGCGTTCTGCAGCGACGTGTCGACACGGCTGGCGAGCTCGCTCGGCGGGGAGGGATCCTCGTGGAGCTCGGCGAGGAGCTGTCGGGCGGTCGAGGAGGAGAGCGCGGCGATCAGGTCGTCGGCCTCCTCGCTGTCGAGGCCGACGACCCGGGGCTCGCCGTCCGGAGTGATCTCCGGGCTGGAGGGCAGGAGGCTCATCGGCCGGGCGTTTCGAGCCCTCCGGTATGAACTTTGTTCCACGGCGCCAGCGCGGATCCGGAGCCCAGGTCGCCGCCCGAAACGACTTTGGGCTGGCGCCGCAACCGCCATCCATGGCCCCGGGACTCACTGTCGCGACGTTCCTCGCCAGGACGTTCCTCACCGGGACGTTCATAGCCGCGACGCCGAGCGGCGCGTTCGCGACGCTGGCGCCGACGTCGACGCCGCTGTTCGTCGACGTCGATCCGGTCCTCGTCGGCATCATCGCGGTGCTCCTGACGATCGTCTTCGCGTTCTACCTCCTGGTCCGGCGGACGCTGCTCAGCTTCTCCGAGGGGATCCGCGACGGCCGGCGTCGCTAGGGCGCCGAACCGTGGGACACCCCGCCCGAATCGAATTCTGCAGGCGGGAGCCCCTGCTGCTCCTCGGTCGCTCTACCCCGCCGCGGCGATCCGGTCGATCGCCTCGTCGACGTCCCCCTCGTCGACGTCGAGGTGGGTACAGAACCGGGCGACGTGCTCGCCGAACTGCACGCCCAGGACGCCGGCCTCCTCGCAGCGGTCGAGGAACCGCTCGGCCGTCTCGTCGGTCTCGACGAGGACGATGTTGGTCTCCGGCTCCGGTACCGCGAGGCCGTCGATGGGTTCGAGGCCGGCGGCGAGCCGGCGGGCGTTCGCGTGGTCCTCCGCGAGCCGCTCGCGGTTCTCGAGCGCCAGGAGGCCGGGAGCGGCGATGACGCCCGCCTGTCGCATCCCGCCGCCGAGGAGCTTCCGGACGCGGTGGGCATCCGCTACGAACGACTGGCTTCCGGCGACCATCGACCCGACGGGGGCACCCAGCCCCTTCGAGAGACAGCACATCACCGAATCGACCTCGCGGGCGAGTCGATCGAGCGGCGTATCCAGCGCAACGGCGGCGTTGAACAGCCGTGCGCCGTCGAGGTGGACCGGGATCTCGCGCTCGTGTGCCGCCTCGCACGTCGCGTCGATCTCCTCGGCGGCGATGGCCGTCCCGCCGCGGTTGTTGTGGGTGTTCTCCAGACAGACGATCCCCGTTCCGGGTTTGTGGTCGTCGCCGACGACGATC
>SLIW01000322.1 GCA_007135435.1 Natronomonas sp. | reverse complement strand
TAACTCCGAACCTTCGGCTCGTACTCTTTGTCCTCGCCCTCGAGGATGACGGGCTTGTAGTAGAGCTCCGGGGAGCCGCCGTTCCAGGCGATCATCGTGTGCTTGAGCCACTCGTCGTCCTTGCGCTCCTGGTGCTCCTGGCGCCAGTGGGCGCCGCGGAACTCCGTCCGCGCGAGCGCCCCGAGGGTGATGGACTCGGCGACGTCGATGAGGTTCCGGGTCTCGATGGTGTGGATGAGGTCGGTGTTGTACGTCCGCGAGGGGTCCGAGACGGCGACGTCCTGGTAGCGCTCGCGGCACTCGCGGATCGTCTCCAGGGCCGTCTTGAGGCCCTCCTCGTTGCGGAAGACGTTGACGTTGTCCGTCATCGCCCGCTGGAGGTCCTCGCGGATCTCCGCGTGGTTGGTGCCGTCGCGCTCGAGGAGGTCCTCGACCCGTCGGCGCTCGGCCTCCACGGCCGCCTCGACGACCGCGTCCGCCTCCACGGCGGCCCCGGCGGCCCCGGCGGCCCCGGCGGCCGCTCCGTCGCCACCGCTGTGGGCACCCCCGTCCGCGACGGCGTCATCGTCGCCCCCGTCGGCGACGACGTCCTCGTCGCCCGCGTCGATGGCGCCGGGGGCGACGGGCGTGTCGAGGTCCTCCTCGGCCTCGCTCTTCGCCGAGGGGCCGGTCGGCACCTTCGCCTCGCCGAGGTCCGTGCCGGCGGCGTGGCGGCCGGCGCGGGCGCCCAGGACGATGAGCTCCGGGAGCGCGTTGCCGCCCAGGCGGTTGGCGCCGTGGACGGACGCGCAGGCGCACTCGCCGGCGGCGTAGAGGCCGCGGATGCACGTCTCGCCGTTCTCGTCGGTCTCGATGCCGCCCATGTGGTAGTGCTGGCCGGGCTTGACCGGCATCGGCTCCTCGACTGGGTCGACCCCCTCGAAGTCCTCCGCGAGGTGGATGATGTTCTCGAGGCGGTCGTAGATGCGCTCGTCGCCGAGGTGGCGCATGTCGAGGAGGACGTACTCGTCGTTGACCCCGCGGCCCTCGTTGATCTCCGTCAGCTCCGCCCGCGAGACCACGTCCCGCGAGGCGAGCTCGCCGGCGTTGTTGGCGTAGCCGCGCTCGAACATGAACCGCTCGCCCTCGGCGTTGTAGAGGATGCCGCCCTCCCCGCGGACGCCCTCGGAGATGAGCACGCCGGTCGACGGCAGTGTAGTCGGGTGGAACTGGACGAACTCCATGTCCTCGAGTGGGACACCGGCGCGGTAGGCCATCGCCGGCCCGTCGCCGGTGTTCGCGACGGCGTTCGTGGTGTGGTCGTAGACCTGCCCGTCGCCGCCGGTCGCGAGGACGACCCCGCCGGTGGCGCGGAAGCCGACGACGTCCCCGGAACGGATGTCGTAGGCGACGACGCCGTGGCACTCCCGCTGTTCGGGGTCGTCGTGGTCGGTCACGGCGAGACGGGAGACGTAGAGCTCGTCGTAGACCTGGATACCGCGCTTGACGACCTGCTCGTACATCG
The DNA here is from genome assembly GCA_007135435.1 of Natronomonas sp. GTDB lineage: Archaea > Halobacteriota > Halobacteria > Halobacteriales > Haloarculaceae > Natronomonas. Next base: position 4,312 of record SLIW01000322.1, on the reverse strand, counting down.
TGTGCAGCAGGTGGTGGCCGGTCTCGGCGCCGGCGTAGGTCGTCCGGGGGAACGACAGCCCGCCGAAGGGTCGCTGGGACATCCTCCCGTCCTCCTCGCGCGAGAAGGGCATGCCCCAGTGCTCCAGCTGGACGACCTCCTCGGGGGAGTCCTGGGCGAGCGTCTCGATGGCGGGGGCGTCCCCGAGGTAGTCCGAGCCCTTCATCGTGTCGTAGGCGTGCAGCTCCCAGTCGTCGCCGTCGCGGAGCGCGGCGTTGATACCGCCCTCCGCGGCGCCGGTGTGCGATCGGACCGGGTGGAGCTTCGTGACCAGGGCGGCGTCGGCGCCCTCCTCGTGGGCCGCGATGGCCGCACGGAGGCCGGCGCCGCCGGCCCCGACCACGATGACGTCGTGTTCGTGGATGGTGGTGGTTTCGGACATTGGTGTCACCAGAACTTCAGGTTCTTCTTGACCGCCTCGCGCTTGAGCGCCTGGATGTGCTCGGTCAGGGGGATGTCCTTCGGACACACCTCCGTACAGGAGAACTGGGTCTGACAGCGCCAGACGCCGTGCTCCTGCTCGACCAGGTTGAGGCGGTGTTCGGTCATGTCGGCGCCCTCGCGTTCGTCCATCGCGAACCGGTAGGCCTTGTTGATCGCCGCCGGCCCCAGGTACTGGTTGTCGCCGGCGGCGATGTTGCACGAGGACATGCAGGCCGCACACCAGATGCACCGGGTGGACATCTTGATCTTCTCGCGGTTCTCCCGGGACTGTCGCTGCTCCTCGAGGTCGCCCTTCGGCACCTCGTTCGTCTGGAAGTACGGCTCGACGGCCTCCATCTGCTCGTAGAAGTGCTCCATCTCCACGACGAGGTCCTTGACGACGTCGGCGTGCGGGAGCGGCTCGATCCGGACCGGCCACTCGAGGTCCGACAGCTGGGTCTTGCAGCCGAGCCGCTGGCGGCCGTTGACGAAGAACGCGTCGGAGCCGCAGATGGCCTGCCGACAGGAGTGTCTGAACGTCAGGCTGGAGTCGAAGTGGTCACGGGCGTAGATGAGCGCGTCCAGGACCGTCATCCCCTTCTCGTAGGGGACCGCGAAGGTGTCGAACCGCGGGTCCTTCTTGCCCTCGACCTCGGGGTCGTACCGGAAGACCTTGATCTCGACCGACTCGTCGGCCTCGGAGAGCTCCTCCTCGGCCCGCTGGCGCATGCTGGCGCGCTCGCGCTTCTCGGCGAGCCGGCGCTGCTGGTGCGCCGACACCGGCGGTCGCTCCGGCTCCTGTTCGACCTCCGTCTCCGCCTCGGCCTCCGCCTCCTGTTCGGGTACTTGGGTGCTCATGGTCAGAAGATGGTCGTCATCGCGATCGCGACGCGGATCCCCTGGACGATCAGCAGGACGCTGGCGACGACCAGCACCCACTTGACGACCGTCCGCTGGGTCCCGTCGAGTCCCTGGTTGATCAGCGCGTTGTACACCCCGTTGACGCCGTGGAAGGTCGCGGTGATCAGGAAGAGCACCATCGTCGCGAAGTAGCTCACCTGGCTCATCCGCGCCTGCGTCCCGGCGAAGGTGATCTCGGCGGCGTGGTTCACGAAGTGGAGCAGCATGAAGTGGTACGCCAGGACGATCACGAGGAACGCCGCGGTGATCCGCTGCAGCAGCCAGCGCGTCCCCTTCCGCTCGAAGGAGCTGTAGTACTCCGCCATCTCAGAACGCCCCCATCAGGAACGTCGGGATGCTCGCGACCGTGATGGCCGCGGTGGCGATCAGGGCGGCGTAGAACGCCTTGTCCTGGTTCTCGAGGCCGACCCCCAGGTCCACGAACAGGAGCCGCACGCCGTTGATGATGTGGAAGACGGCGACGCCCAGGAGGCCCACCTCCAGGAAGCGGACGACCAGAAGGCTCTCGAGGCCCTGGATCGTCTCTGTGTACACCTCCCCGCTCACCGTGGCGGTGCTCAGCACGGCGATGTGCGTGAACAGGTAGCCGATGAGCACCCACCCGGTGAACTTGTGGAGGACCCAGGCCCACATCCCGGCGGAGAACTCCTGCCAGCGACCGAAGTCCTCGACGAGACCCCGGTCGTACGATTGACTCATGCGGCTGAACCTGCGGTCTCCGCGGGTAAAGTAGTTACTGACTGCGGCACACAGCAACGGTATCCGCGCCCACCACAGGTGGCGAGTCGACGCCGTCGAATGGACGGAAGGCGGTCCGACGTTCGTGTGGTCATCCATGAGGGGGCTCCGACCTACTGACGGCGAACGAGGATCGGTGTTCACCGCTGACTGACGTCTCACACGGACTTTCAGTGCGAGGACTGACATCTCACACGGACTGTCAGTGCGTGGACTGACGTCTCACACGGACTGTCGCCTCAGGACCACGGAACGCGGGTCGCAGAAAACGAACGAACGAACGAGCGATCGGTGACCGATCGACGTGACGGATGCGGGACGGACGCGACGGGTCGGACCGACGGGTCGGACCGACGGGTCGGACCGACGTGCCGGTCGGAACCGCCCCGGGCCGTCCCGGTTGCTCAGCCCTCGATCGGGATCTCCTGGCCGCTGAGGCCGAGCGACTCGTCGATCGGGAGGTGGACCTCGAGCACGCCGTTCACGTACTCGGCGCCGATCTCGTCCTCCTCGACCTCCTTCGGGAAGCGGAACCGCCGGTGGTAGGTCTTCGTGCGGTTGCGCTCGTCGTCCACGTGCTCGGCGCCGACGTTGAGGAGGCCGTCGTCCCAGGTGACGGTGATCTCCTCGCGGTCGAACCCTGGGAGGTCGATGGCGAGCACGAACTCGCCCTCCTCCTCGTAGAGCTCGTAGTCGTCGGCTCCGAAGCCCTCGCCGAACAGTCGGCTGGGCAGGTCGGATCGCTGCCGCCACAGACTGGGGGTCATCGGTTCGATCATGGGTGGTGCACCTCGCGTGCAGTAGTCGATTGTTCGCGATTCGTAAAAAATCTTTCTTATTATTTCCGTTGTTGGCAAGATGTCCGCGAGAACCGACCGCTCGTGGCTTTCCATCGATGGATTCCACCTCGCGATGGCGGTCGCCGATGGAGGCTCGACACCCCGGTTCCGTCGGATGGACCTTCGCGGCTGGAGGCCGGGCCGTGGCGAGGCTCCGCGTCGCTCGGGAGGAACCAGTCGTGGCGCCGGAGGCGAGGTCAGGAACGCTCGGCGGTCTGGCGGCCCCGGATCGCACGCATCGTCACGTCGTCGAGGGAGACGAGGTGACAGAGCGGGTTGCCGGGGTAGACGAGGGGGTTCTGCAGGATGCCGACGAGCAGGCCGGTGAACGGCGCCTCGACGACCGTCGTGTCGGTCTTGAACGGGTTGGTGATGGTGCAGACCCGGTCGCCCTCGTCGACGATCGACCCCCGGCTGTAGTGCATCTCCACGATGCCGCCGGCGTCCGCGCGGAGCCAGGTCTTCTCCTCGGAGCCGTCGATGACGGTCCGCCAGCCGGGCCAGCGGACGGACTCGGTGGTGAGCATCCCGTACTCGGCCATCACCGAGCGGACGCCCGCGAGGGCCTGGTCGATGAGCGTCCGCTGGAAACGGTGGGCCTCGCCGAGCTCGATCGTGATCGTCGGCACGCCGGCGTCGGTCGCCTCCTGACGGAGCGTCCCGGCAGGACCCGTCCCTGAGATGATGACGTTCGACGCGAAGGCGTGGGCCAGGCGGGCGACCGCGGGATCGTCCGTGTCACCGCGCACGTGGAGCATGTTGGACCGCCCCCGCGTCGAGGTGTGGAAGTCCAGGCCGATGTCGCACGGCTCGACGAAGTTCCGGAAGATCTGGTAGGCGATCCGCCTCGCGCTCGTGCCGTTGTCGCTGCCCGGGAAGGACCGATTGAGGTCGCGGTCGTAGATTGGGAGGTACCGCTGCTGGGCGATGAACGCGGGAACGTTGAGCACGGGCAGGCAGACGAGCGTCCCGCGGAGCCCCTCGTGGTCCCACTCGTGGGCCACCTCGCGGACGATCTCGATGCCGTTCAGCTCGTCACCGTGGGCCGCCGCCGACAGGTACAGCGCCGGACCCGGCTCCTCGCCGTTGACGATGGTGACCGGGATGCGGACGGCATCGCCGAGGTACGTCTGGCTGACGGTGTAGCGGACGTTGGCAGTCTCGCCAGGGGCGACCGACCCGCCGTCGTACGTGAATGCCTCCCCCATGGTCGGTCTGTGGCGGCGATACGTATAGGTCCGACCTTTTCCTCGTGGCGGGAAACGACGTCTGTGGAATCACCGATGCCGATCTCGGTCGCTCCCCGAGATGGCGCTCCTGTCGGATCTCGGACCTCGGACCTCGAATCTCGG
>SLIW01000256.1 GCA_007135435.1 Natronomonas sp. | reverse complement strand
TCTCGCCTGTGGCGATCATGACCTCGCCGCACATGTGCCCCCACGGGAAGTGTCTGTACTGCCCCGGCGGGCCCTCCTCGGAGTTCTCCTCCGCGCAGTCGTACACCGGTCACGAGCCCGCCGCGGCCCGAGGCGTCCAGAACGACTACGACCCCTACGGCCAGGTCACGCTGCGGCTCCACCAGCTGCGGGAGATCGGCCACCCCGTCGACAAGGTCGAGCTCATCCTGATGGGCGGGACGATGACCGCCCGGAGCCACGACTACCAGGAGTGGTTCGTCAGGCGGGCCCTGGAGGCGATGAACGACTACGACCTCGACGCCGACCCGGAGCCGAGCGAGACCGAGTCGTTCCGACTCGACCCCGCCGAGGTCGAGTTCCGGTACCTCGAGGACGTGATCGCCGAGAACGAGACCGCCGACGTGCGGAACATCGGGACGACCTTCGAGACGAAGCCCGACTGGTGCGATCCCGAGCAGATCGACCGGATGCTCGCCCTCGGCGGCACCAAGGTCGAGGTCGGGGTCCAGACGACTTACGAGCGGGTGAACCGCGAGATGCACCGCGGCCACGGCGTGCAGGCGAGCCTGGACGCCAACCGCCGGCTCCGCGACGCGGCGTTCAAGGTCGGCTTCCACATGATGCCCGGCCAGCCCGGGATGTCCCGGGAGATGTGCCTGCAGGACTTCCGCGAGCTCTTCGAGACCCCCGAGTGGCGGCCGGACTACCTGAAGATCTACCCGACGCTGGTCGTCAGGGATACCGTGACCTACGACATGTGGCGGCGCGACGAGTACCAGCCGCTACAGAACGAGGAGGCCGCGGAGCTGATCGCGGAGATCAAGTCGACGATCCCCCGCTACACCAGGCTCCAGCGCGTCCAGCGGGACATCCCGGCGGACTTCATCGACGCCGGCGTCTGGAAGTCGAACCTCCGGCAGCTGGCCCGGGAGCGGATGGCCGACCGCGGCTGGAGCTGCGAGTGCATCCGCTGTCGGGAGGTCGGCATGAACGACGAGGAGCCCGAGAACGTGGAGCTGGACGTGCTGACCTACGAGGCCGCCGGCGGGACGGAGCACTTCGTCTCGTTCGAGGACTTCGAGAAGGACCTGCTCGTGGCCTTCTGTCGGCTGCGGTTCCCGGGCGACCCGGTCAGGCGGGAGCTCGAGGACGCCGCCCTGGTCCGCGAGCTCCACGTCTACGGCAACGAGGTCGGCGTGGGACAGGAGAGCGACGACGGGGGCCACCAGCACCGCGGCTACGGCCGTCGGCTCCTGGCCGAGGCCGAACGCCTCGCGGCCGACGCCGGCTACGGGAAGCTCTCGGTCATCTCCGGGGTGGGTGTCAGGGAGTACTACCGCGAGAAGCTGGGCTACTACCAGGACGGCCCGTACGTCTCGAAGCGGCTGTAGTCAAGCATCGGGTCGGGTGGAACCGGGTCGGGTGGAGTCGGGTCAGGTGGCCTCGGGTCGGGTGGCCTCGGTTGGCATCGGGCGCGCCATCACCGTTCACTGTTTCGATCCATCACAGCCGCAGGCTATCCACGTCCACGCGCATCTCCCACCGGCGGACTTCGAAGCCGAGCCGTTCGTAGAAACCGACGGCGGCCTCGTTGTCGACATCCACGTCCAGGACGAGCTCGGTACACGCCCGTGCCCGCGCCTGGAGGGCGACCAGCTCGAGTAGCCGCCGGCCGAGGCCGGTGCCGCGGTAGTCGGCCTGCACGTAGATATCGCCGACGTGGAGCCGGTCTGGGCGGTCGAAGACGGGCGAGGCGGCGTCCAGGTCGGCGGTGACGAACCCGGCGAGGCTCCCGTCGCCTCCCCATTCCCGTTCGCCGTCCTCGGGGAACTGCAACGGTTCAGCGTCGTCGAGATGTCGGTCGCTGCCACCATCGTCGCTGTCGTCGTCGCCGCGGCCCCCACCGTCGCCGTCGACCGCGACCCAGGTCCAGTGGTCGTCCCGCTCCAGGAGCTCGCGCCGGTAGGCGACCTCCAGGTCGACGACGTTCACACCGTCGGTGAGCGCGGTATCGGGGACTCTGGCCTCGAGCTCGCGGCGGTAGGGGAGCCACAGCTCCCTGACGAACCGCTCGACGTGGGGCTCCTCGCCGGTGAGTCGACGGATCTCCATGCGCGAGTCAGCAGGGGCTGCGGGTCGCATAATAACTGTCGGATCCGGCCGGAGGGGACCGCGATTGTCCATCGAGAGGGACTCCGTGGGTACTTTAGGGCCGGCTTCGAAGCCAGCGTCGGACGATGGCCCGACGAGTGGTCGACGGCCTCCACCTCCTGGAGGTCGCGTGGCCGGAACCGGTGGGGGCGAACGCCTACCTGGTGGACGACGGGGAGGTGTCTCTCGTCGACGCCGGACTGCCGGTCCCCCGTCGCTCGCTCGCCTCCGAGATCCGGGACGCCGGATACGAGCCAAGCGACGTCGACCGGGTGCTGTTGACCCACTACGACGTCGATCACGTCGGTGGGCTGAGAGGCCTCGACCTGGACGTCCCGGTCCACCTGGGCGCAGAGGACCTCCGGCTCGTTCGCGGCGAGCTGACGCCGCCGTGGAGCCACCACAAGGGGGCGTTCCACCGGGTGATGCGTCGGCTGTTCCCGCTGTCGGAATGCGACCTCCGACCGGTCGACGACGGCGACCGCGTCGGCGGCTTCCGCGCGATCCACACCCCGGGGCACAACCCCGGCCACGTCGTCTACCTCCACGACGACCTGGGTGCGGCGATGCTCGGCGACCTCGTCTGGGAGTCCGACGGCGAGCTGGTGCGGCCCTGGCGGGTCGACTCCTACGACCTGGACGTGCTCGCCGAGAGCGTCGACCGGATCGCGGCGGAGGCCTTCGAGCACGCCTGCGTCGGGCACGGCGAGCCGGTGTCCCCCGGCGGCGACGCGGCGGTCCGCGCACTGGCCGCGAGGCTCTGATACGGACGGTTGTAATTCTTCACCGGCCGTCAACTGGAGTTCCGAGAGACGATCGCTGAAACCCACGTTTCGAATCGCGGTCTCGAAAATAGTTACAACCGTCCGTCTGAGCGGAGCGGGTGCTTTTGCGGCGTCGGGCCCTACCGGTCGACATGCACGTCGCCATCGTCGGTGCCGGTGTCGCCGGCACGGCCGTCGCCTTCGCCCTCCGGGACGCGCCGGTGGACGTCACCCTCGTCGAGCGCGACCAGGAGGTCGGCGGGCGGACCGCGACCAGACAGACGTTCGGCTGCCGGTACGACGTGGGCGCGAACTACGTCACCGACGACAGCGAGCGCGTGAACCGGCTCCTGACCGAGCGCCTCCCGACCGATGGGCTGGTCGACATCGACGCGCCGGTCTGGACCGTCGACGCCGACGGGACGATCACCGAGGGCGACGACCGCCACGACCACAAGTGGACCTACGAGGACGGGATCGTCGAGCTCCCCCGGCGGCTGCTCGAGGCGGCCGACGCGCGCATCCTGTTCGGGAACCGCGTCGAGCGGGTCGAACGCGCGGACGACCCGACGGGCGACCACGACGCCGTGCGGTGGGCGCTCGTCGACAGCGACGGCACCGAGCTCGGGCCGTTCGACGTCGTCGTGGCGACCGCGCCGGCACCGGTGACCGCCGAGATCCTCGACGCGTCCGGCGCGACCCACCGGGAGACGGTCGACACGGTGAGCGCCGCCGCCGCGGAGGTCCCCTACCGGTCCATCTACTCGATCGCCCTCCACTATCGATTCGCCGTCGACTATCCCTGGTACGCGATCGTGGACACGGATCGCGAGCTCGACGTGGGCTGGCTCTCCCGCGAGGAGCTGAAGGAGGGTCACATCCGGCCCGGTGAGACGCTGCTGGTCGCCCAGATGGCGCCCGTGTGGTCCACCGACCGTGCCAAGCGGGACGACGACGCCGAACCTCCGAACCAGGCCGGGGAGCCGAGCGAGCCGGTCGAGACCCAGGCCGCGGGCATCGTCGCCGAGCTGCTCGAGGACGACCGGCTGGCCGAGCCCGACTGGACCGACGTGGTGTTCTGGCGGCACGCCCTGCCCGACGCCGCGCCCGACCGGGAGGCGCTCCGGAGTGCCGAACCGGAGGGGCTCTACGTCGCCGGCGACTGGGTCATGGGCGCGGGCGAGGGACGCGTCTACCTGGCGATCGAGAGCGGGCTCGACATCGCCGATCGGATCGTCGAGGATCGCTGAGGGATCTAGATGGCCGGTCCTGTACCGTCCCGGACCGCCGTAATGCGATTTCAGCGTCCGACGTGATACCTAAACAGTTTGGAACGTTGCCCTTGGTGCCGCATCTGTTAGTTTTTGTATGGTCACGATCGAACTCGCGGCGCCGTCCCGAGGGGGACCGACGTCGAGTTCACCGTTCAACGAGGTCCTCGGGGCGCTGACAGACGATCGTCGCCGCGTCCTCCACCGGGTGATCGAGGCGGACGGCCCAGTCGCGGTTCGATCGCTCGCCTGGGAGCTCTCCGACGCCGATCGCCGGACCGAACCCGATGGGGGGTCGATCGACGGCGATCGCCGACCCGATGCCGATGGCCACGGCACGGCTCGGCGCCTCGAGACACCCAGCACCCGCGAAGGTGGAACTGCTACGGAAACGCGAGCCGCCGAAGCCGGTGCCCGACAAGAGGCCGCCGTCGGTGGCGACGTCAGGGGCCGCGGTAAGACCGGATCCGGAGCCGACACCGTCACGACGAACAGTGCCGGACGATCCGTCGACGTCGCACGCCTCGACCTCGAGCAGCTCCAGCTCCCCGCGTTGACACACGCCGGGCTGCTCGAGTGGGATCGCTCGGCCGACACCGTCGAGCCGACCGACCACCCGGTCTACGAGGACCACCGGTTCCGGCAGCTCGTCGCGGCGGGTGACGGCCTCGACGAGGTGATCGATTGCCTCGCCAACGGGCGGCGCTCGCGGATCGTGTCCACGCTCATCGACCGCGACCGACCGATGGCGGTCGACGACCTCGTCGAAGCGCTCGCGGAGGACACCCCCGCCCCTCGCGAGGCCGTGCGCATCTCCGTCGAGCATACGCACCTGCCGAGGATCGAGGACGCCGGGTTCGTCGTCAGGCCCGACGACGCGCACGTCCGGTGGTCGCCCGACGAGATCGACCGCGAGTGGATCGAGTACCTCCTCGAGGCGTGACCCGATCTCAGCGGTAGACGTACGTCTAGCGGTAGACGTACGCTTCCAGCTTCTAGCGCGCGTCCTCAAGCACCGACGAGCCGTGGATGACCAGGCCGGAGGCGAACTCGTACTGCAGGAGCCGCTCGAGTGACGCCTCCGCCTCGTTCAGGTCGTCGGAGTAGATCCCCGGCGGGAGGTGGAAGTTGCCATCGGGCAGGCCGCGCTGGTCCGCTCCCGAGAGGACGTCCGCGAGCACGGCCACGCCGCGCATCTCGTCGACGAGCGCTTGCTGGTGATCGCGGTGGCCGGGTGGTTGACCGTCTCGAAGGAACCGATCTCCTCGCCGTCGGCATAGCGGTGGTCGGAATTATACTCGGTGTCGAGTTCGGCTCCCACGGGGACGTAGGTCTCGGGGGACAGTTCCTGGATGACGGTGTCGAAGCCGCCGACGTGGTCGCGGTCGGCGTGGGTGATCACGAGGCGGTCGACGGTGATGTCGGTCTGGGCGATGCCTTCAAGGAGTGCGTCAGTGGTGTCGGGGAGACCGCAGTCGACCAGCGTGCCGTCGTCGAAGAGGAAGGCGCGGATGCGGCCTGTTTCGGTTTCGGTACAAGTGATGTCGTAAACGCTGGGGAGGAGTTCGGTGGGCATGTTCGGAAGTTCGCTTGTAAGTCGTATAGAGGCTCAGCAATGTTGTG
>SLIW01000078.1 GCA_007135435.1 Natronomonas sp. | reverse complement strand
GATGGTCTCGCCGGAGTCGCCGACCTCGAGGTCCAGGAGCGTCTCGCAGGGGATCTCGCTCACCCTGCCGCTCGCGTCGGTGAGCCGGTCGAGCGTCTCGTCGTGGAAGACCACCGCCTCTCCGGTCGCGCACCGTCGCACGTCGACCTCGACGGCGTCGACGACCCGCGCGGCTGCGCGGACGGCGGCGACCGTGTTCTCGGGGTTCTCGGCGGCGCAGCCCCGGTGGCCGATCAGCGCCGGCGCGGGGTGATCGCCCGTCACCGGTTCGGGGTTCGTGCAGCCGGCCAGCGCCGTCGTCCCGGCGGCGGCGCCACCGGCGAGGAGTGCCCGTCTGGGGACGCGGGGGACGGCTTCGGCGACCGCTGGACGGCGGAACCCGATATCGAGGTGGCTCGTGTCCCGCATCTCCGCTACCCGGACCGAGGGTTCGGTGCCGCGACGAAAAATCTCTCTGGTCTGTCTAGCCATCGTGCCGCCGGAAAACCGACCGTTATCGCCGCGTCGACCCCTGCGGACCGTTCGAACCACCGTCATCAGCGTCCTCACCGGGAGCGTCGACACCGTCCCGTGCGAGCTCTCTGAACCGCCGCTGGGCCCCCTGGCTCCCGGCGACGATCAGCGTGTCCACGTCGCGCAGCTCGAAGTCCCCGCCGAGATCGATCAGCAGCTCGCCGTCGCGTTCGACCGCGACCACCGTACAGCCCGTCCGCGCGCGGAGATCCAGCTCGCCGAGGCTCCGACCGGCGAGGGCCATCGCGTCCGTCCGCAGGAAGTCGAACTCCGTGTCGGGGGTCAGGATCTCGACATCCTCGAGCAGCAGGGACGCGAGGATTTCCCCGGTCACCGTCGGGAGGGACAGGACGAAGTCCGCCCCCGCGTTGTAGAGCTTCCAGACGGTGTCGACGTCCCCGGCACGGGCGATCACCTCGACCTGCGGTGCGAGCTGGTTGATGACGAGCGTCGCGTAGACCGTCGGCGTGTCCTCGTCGAGGGCGAGGACGACCGCCCGCGACTCGTCGACGCGGGCCTCGCGGAGGGTCTCCGGGTCGGTCACGTCGCCGACCACGTCGACGCCCTCCTTCGCCTCGCGGTCCACCACGGTCACCGCCACCCCCGAGTTCTCCTCGGCGAGGGCCTGGACCACCGACCAGCCGACCGTCCCGTACCCGCAGACGACGACCCGCGAGGGATGGTCCTCCGGGTGCGGGATCGGCCGGGCCGTCACCGACTCGAAGTCGCCTCGCTCGCCCGCCACGAGCAGGATCGAGTTCTCGGCGATCCGGGTGTCCGGGCCCGGGGAGACCACGAACTTGCCGCCCACCCACGCTCCGATGACGGTCACGCCCGCCCGCTCGAGGACGGTCGCCTCCCGGATCGTCTGCCCGACGAGCTCGCTCCCGCGCTGGACGAGCAGCTCCGTCACCCGGACCTGGGTGTCGACCGCGATCGCGTCACGGAGCTTCTCGGCGTAGGACGCGGCGGACCGCATCCCGAAGCTCTTGCCGAGGAGCTGCCGCGCGAGGACGACGTCGTCGGCGCCGGCGTACCGGTGGTAGTCCTCGACCTGGTAGTCGCGGATGACGCTGACGGTGTACAGCGAGGGGTCGATCTGGTCCGCCGAGAGGAGGACCGTCGGGTTGGCCTCGTCGCCCACGTCGGCGACCAGCGCCCGCGCGGCGGATGCGTTCGCCGACTCGAGCGTCTCGATCCGCTCGGGGTCGCCCAGGATCGCGTCGACGCCCCGCTCGTTGAGGGACGTCACCAGGTCGGGGTCGGTCTCGACGTAGAGGTGCGGGACGCCCGCCGCCGTGAGCTCGTCGCCGAGGACCTCGTCCTCTGCGCCGTATCCGCAGATGATCACGTGGTCGGTGAGCGAGCTGGTGGTGGGCGGCCGGGTCTCGAAGAGCTGCCGGAAGACCGGGACCACGAACAGCGGGATTGCCAGGAAGACGAGCAGGACCCCCGAGAGGTTCATCGCGATGACCAGCAGGTGCAGGGGCCCGCTCGTCCAGTGGTGGGCGTCGCCGCCGAACCCGGCCGTCGTCAGCGACTCGACGACGATCCGCAGCGAGTGCAGGAACGAGACCTGGACGTCGGCGTAGACGACCATCGCCCACCGGTAGAGCACGGTGTACACGGCCACGATGGCCACGACCGTCAGGAACGCGTACATCAGCCGGCGGCGCCAGTCCGGCCGCCCCTCGGTCGATGCGGTGGTGGCGCTCATGGATGGTGAGGCGGCCGGCCGACCGCCCGTGGGCGGTCGCCGTGTCCGCGACACCGAACCCGCGCCGACCGAGGGGCGGAGGCCGGGACCGGTGATCCGCCCGTCCTCACATCGGTGAAGCGTGTCTCCTCCCTGTCCATGGCCCAACCCAAACCGGGTGAGCCAATAAGGTGCCGATTGCACCGGTCTCGGACGAATGCCCCTGTGGAAGATGCGTACACCCGCCCGCGCCGATTACATGCGCCACCGCCGATTGCATGCGTGGCCGCCGATCGCATGCGCCACCGCCGAACACGCCCAGCTGCCACGGTTCCCGATATTCATGTTACCAGATGCCGCGGAAAAAAGCGACCGTTTAAACGTCGGGACCGTCTAGGACGACTGTGACAGAAGAGACACAACGCAAGAACCTCCGCATGCCGGGGGAAGGCGAGATGTTCGCGATCGTGACGGAGATGCTCGGCGGCCGCCGCGTGCGGCTCCGGTGTAACGACGGCAAGGAACGGATGGGCCGCATCCCCGGACGGATGCGCTTCCGGACCTGGGTCAACAAGGACGACATCGTCCTCATCGAGCCGTGGGACTGGCAGGACGAGAAGGCCGACATCGAGTGGCGCTACGACGAGCAGGACGCCGCCCAGCTCCGTCGCGAAGGCCACATCAACGCGTAGAACGACATCTTCCTGAGCGATACCCCGCCCGACAGCGGCGCGTGAACGGCGTCGAGGGACCAGAGCGAGCGCCGATGGCGATACCCGGGTGGCTATTCCACGTCGACCCCACCGACGACGGCTCCACGTCGACCCCACCGACGACGGCTCCACGTCGACCCCACCGACGACGGCTCCACGTCGACCCCACCGACGAGGCGCCGGCGAGCGTGTTCGCCACCATGGAGGTTTTGGTTGTAATTTCGGTGTTGGTTTTGGATGACGTTGAACGGTGGTCGATGGTGTTTGAGAGTGGTAATCGGTAGCGATCGGTAGGTTCCGACGCGAGGAGCTCCAGAGACTCGGCTGCCCGTCGGCGGTGAGGTGACGCGAGTGCGGTCGCACCCACGTCGCGTTCGATAGCTATTACGAGCCTCGGACGAACATGGAATCGATGGCCGACATGACCGTCGAGGAGGCGATGGAGAAGTACGGTCCCAGCGAGATAACCCGCGACGACCTGCTCGAGCTGGACGACCCGGGCTTCGCCCCGGAGAACGTCGCGATCGTCACCGGGGCGGGAGCGGGGATCGGCCGGGCGACGGCGCTCGCGTTCGCCGCCAACGGCCTGACGGTCGTGGGCGCGGACGTCGACGGCGAGGGGCTCGAGGAGGTCGCGGACCGGGCCGAGGCGCTCTCCCTGCCGGGCACCGTCGTCGGCGTCGAGGGGGACCTCGCGGACGACGGGGACGTCGAGCGGATCGTCGAGGAGGCCGCCGCGAACGGGACGCCCCGGTACCTGATCAACAACGCCGGTCTCCAGCACGTCGCACCCATCGAGTCGTTCCCGATCGAGAAGTACGACCTCATGCACGACGTGATGCTGCGGGCGCCCCTCCTCCTGACGAAGCACTGCCTGCCCCACTTCCGCGACGCGGAGGACGGCCGCGGCGTCGTCGGGAACATGTGCTCGGTCCACGGCCACATCGTCACCCGGGACAAGGTCGCCTACAACACCCTGAAGTTCGGCCTCCGCGGGCTCACCCAGTCCATCGCCGCCGAGGGCGAGGGCCGGGTCCGTGCGTTCACCGTCTCGACCGCCTACGTCAAGACCGGCCTCGTGGCCAGGCAGTTGCCGGACACCGCCGACCGGCGGGGGCTGACCGTCGACGAGGTCGTCGAGCAGGTGATGCTCGAGCGAACCCGCGTCAAGGAGATGATGGAGCCCTACGAGGTGGCGAACCTCTTCGTGATGGGGTGTTCGCGGCACAGCAGCCACCTCGACGGCGGCGACATGACCCACGAGGCCGGCATGAGCCTCACGTACTGACCAGGTGGGAGGGGCCCACGCGCGCCTGGGCCGGGGCGGCCAAGCACCCGTCCCGCTGAGGGGCCCGTGGGGCTGCCCGACGACCGGTGCGTCCCGATGGCCTGCGCGTTGGCACGACGGCGTTATAGCCCACCGTGCCGAACGGCCGACCGGACGGGGTCTCATGCTGGAATCGGCCGTGGAGTTCGGGTTCACCCTCCTGCGTGTCGTGGGGCTGCCAGCGCTGTTCGTCTTCTTCGTCCTCAAGGGCGCGATCGTCGGCAAGCCGCTCCCGACGTCCATCTTCCTCCCGGGGTACGTCATCGCGGTGTCGGCCACGCCGGCGGAGACGGTCGGCATCGTCCTCGTCTCGGCGAGCGGCTACACCTTCGGGCAGCTGCTCGTCTACGAGGGCGCCCGGCGCAACGGCGTCTCGTACATCCAGGCCGCGCCACGGGTCACCATCTCCGAGGAGCGATTGCGACGGGGCGAGGAGCTGTTCGCGAAGTACGGGGGTGCCGGGATCTTCCTCACGAACTTCGTGCCGTACCTCCGCGGGCTCATCCTGATCCCGGCGGGGATGGCCGGGTACCCGATGTGGCGGACGGCGGTGTACGCCTTCAGCTCGACCGTCATCTACCACGCGGCCATCGTCGTCGTCGCGGTCGGCGCCTTCCGCGCGGTCGTGTCCGCCCTGGGGTGACGGGGCCGGAACCGTCGCAGGGAAGGAGACGCTATTCGCTACGTCCCTCGCTCCGACTGGGAGGATACCTCTCCGACGGCCTGTCGTGGCCGACCCGGATGGCCCGTTCTCGGTGACCGTTCCCGTCGCCGGACGTCGTGCACGCGGTCAGCGCTGCAGCTCGAACGCCACGTGTACCGTCGTCCGATACCGTTCCAGCTGCCCGTCGGAGACGTCGGCTGTCTGGGAGACGACCTCCATGCCGGTGATGTTCTCGAGCGTCTCGTCAGCGTCGCTCAACGCGTTCTGGGCCGCGTCCTCCCACGACTCCGTCGAGTTGCCGACGAGCTCGATGACCTTGACAGTTTCTGCCATTGCACACGGGAATACGCCCTCGTGCCGGATAGAGTGTTGTTACCAGGTCGTTCGTGGACCGGTTCTGGCCGACGAGATCGGACGATTGGGCGGTCGTGAAGCGTCCACCAGTGTGGACGGTCGTGAAGCGTCCACCAGTGCGGGCGATCGTGAAGCGTCCACCATCGACGCGCCCGCCTGACACGAGCGCGGTCACCCCTCCCTGTCCCGATCAGCACGCCTCCAGAGGTGGTATCCCCCCGCCACCACCGCGCCACCGGCGACCGCGCCGGCCGCGGTCGCCCCGATAATTCCCCCCGATCCTCCGTCGTCGGCCCGCTCGAGTGAGCCCGCTTCGTCGGCGGAGTCGGGGACCGTCGCGACGAACTCGTCGGCGTCCCCGGCGGTGAGATGGCCCTCGTGGACGTCGTCCAGCCGAGCGCCGTCGAGCCCCGCGACCCGAACCCGCAGTCGGTAGTCCGCGGCGTCGCGGCCGAACACGGCGACCCGGTAGCGCCCGGCCCGGGGGCCGTGGGCGAACCGGAGGCGTGGGAACCTGCCGCGGCGGCGGTCGTCGTACACGCCGTGGCGTCGATCCAGCCGGTCGCCATCAGGCCCGGCGACCACGAGGTCGACG
>SLIW01000459.1 GCA_007135435.1 Natronomonas sp. | reverse complement strand
TGTCACAGATGCCTGGTGAGGTGGACTGTCCTGCTGGCTTCAATGTAGAGGGTGAACGGGATGTTGTCTCCGAAGAAGGGGCCACACTCCGCCGAACCAGGAACGGGATTTCCTGTCAGGTCCAGATGCCCACTCCCGCTCCTGGCGAGTACATCTACCCGTGTCCGGGGGCCACAGCTACCGATGAGGTGGGCCCACCTGAGGCCTTCACGTTGTGGGTGTTCGTCTTTGACGATCCAGATGACGACGACTGGACTGGGGCGTTCCTTGGATCCGGTCACCTTACAGGTGGAGCAGGGACGCTCACGTTGAGTGGTTACATCTCCACGAACACCGAACCCTTCGCTGGGGAACAACTATCGAATCCGGAAGACGCGAGGGTGCACCTGGCAGTTGCTCCCCACGGTGCGTTAAATCCCGACCTGATGCCGGGGCAGATCCAGACACCTGCGGTCCCCAGTCCCTACGTCTGGTGGATCGCGCTCTTCGACTAGGATGGGACGTTTCCATTTTATTCGGCGTACTATGGGCTTCTGGCCATCCGTCGTAACGTCATCCCTCGTGGAAAACAGCCCGAAACGAGCGGCCTGACCGCGCCCCTATCGCCCCAGATCCGTACCCTCGAGCGGTTCCGAGTCCGCCCTGACTGAGGCGTAAACCCGCTCCGCCCATTCACGCGCAATCTGCGTATCCGTGTCGACGAACACCTGCATGAGACCGGTGTCCTCGTCGTAGCCCCCGATCCCGACACGATCGTCGAAGATAGCCAGCCCATACGGCAGCTCCTCACGCGTTCGAAGCGCCAGGTGCCCGCTTTCGGTCGCCTCTCTGGCGCGTTCGGGATAGGTCTCGAACAGCTTCTCGACGATGAGAGGCAGGTAGATGATTTCGGTGTCGGTCTCCTCGAAGATCTGGTGGTGGAACTCGCCCAGAACGAGCGGTGCCATGTGCGTCGTGTTGAACCCGCGGAACGACTCGGACTCATCGAGCAACGAGAGAAACCGTTCCACCGGCTGGTAGGGATCGTCTGGCTCGGCGAGCGTGACGTTCGCGTCCACGAACGGCTCGAGAACGAACTCCTGGTGGTCCTCACAGACGGCGTCCAAAAGCGGTGAGAGTCGATGAACGGTGCGCACGTTCGCCTCGAACCGGAGGACTTCGTCGGCGACGGCCTCGCCGGGTCCGGTCAGCTGGAACCGGCCGTCGCGCTTCTCGACGAACCCCTGCTCGTCGAGCCACTGGGTGAACCGGTGGCTCGTCGCCCGCGAGACGTCGAGGCGCGCCTCGATCTCCCGGCGGTCCAGGGGTTCCTCGCGAAGCGCCTCGAGGACCGGCCCGTGCCGCACCAGGTCGCCGAGGAGGTCAGTGTCGACCCGGTCCCCCGCGGCGTCGAGGCGCCGTCCGAGATACTGCTGGTTGCGGGCGTTCTCCAGGATCGCCTCGAGGACCGGCGACCCGGGTCGTGGGGATCCGTCGTCACCCGTCGGTTCGTCTCCGTCGGACTCCATGCAGGCTCACTGATTTGGTATCGTCTGGCACGGACGTAACTCTATCGCGTCCGCGTGCCGAGAGGCCTCTCACGACCTGAGACAGCGGGTACGCGGCCGAACGCGTCTCGGTGGATGAGGCCAACTGCGCTGGCGCCTATCGATAGCCCATGGCACGAGCCACGATCGGGGAAGATCAGCTCGCAGAACTGGAGATCCGCGTCCGCGGTGACGTGATCCGACCCGACGATCCGGGGTACGACGATGCCCGCGCCGTCTGGAACGGGATGATCGACAGGTACCCGGCGGTGATCGTCCGGTGTCGCGGCGCGGCGGACGTCATCGCCGCGGTCGAGTCCGTTCGGGGGACCGATCTCCCGGTGGCCGTACGCGGCGGCGGGCACAACGTCGCCGGCACGGCTGTCTGCGACGACGGCCTCGTGATCGACTGCTCGGAGATGACGGGCGTCGTGGTGGACCCCGAGGCACGCACGGCGAGGGTTCAGAGCGGGGCGACGTGGGCGGACGTCGACCACGAGACGCAGGCGTTCGGGCTGGCGACGCCCGGCGGGGTCGTCTCGAAGACGGGCGTCGCGGGGCTCACCCTCGGCGGCGGGATCGGCCACCTACGGTGCAAGTACGGCCTGACCTGCGACAACCTCCGGTCGGTCGACCTGGTGACGGCGGACGGCGAGTTCCTCACGGCGAGCGCCGACCGGAACGCGGACCTGTTCTGGGGGCTCCGTGGCGGCGGCGGCAACTTCGGCGTCGTCACGTCGTTCGAGTTCGACCTCCATCCCGTCGGCCCGGAGGTCGCGACCTGTCTCGTGTTCTACTCGGGCGATCAGCTCCGGGAGACGCTGGCGGAGTACCGCGAGTTCGTCGCGGACGCGCCGGAGGAGATCAGCACACTCGTCTTCGCGGGCGAGATTCCAGAGGAGGAGCTGTTCCCCGCCGAGTGGGTCCACGAAGGGAAGTTCGCGATCATGGGCTGTTACGCCGGGCCCACCAACGAGGGCGAGGAGGCACTGCGGCCGCTGCGGGAGTTCGGCGAGCCGATCGCCGACGTCAGCGCCACGATGCCGTACGCGGACTTCCAGCAACTCCTCGACGAGGATTACCCGGACGGCATGCGCTACTACTGGAAATCGCTGTACCTGGATGGGCTCTCCCAGTCGGCAATCGATCGGATCGCGTACTGGGCCGCCACCGCCCCATCCCCCCTCTCGACGGTGGACATCTGGCAACTGGGCGGCGCGATCACCGACGTCGGTGTCGAGGAAAGTGCCTTCGCCGGCCGGCATGCACCCTTCCTCCTCGGTGTCGAGGCGAACTGGGAGGACCCCCAGGCGGACGATACCAACGTCGAGTGGGTCCGCGACTGTCTCGAGGACATGCGCCAGTTCTCGGACGGCTCGGTCTACCTGAACTTCCCGGGGTTCCTCGAGGAGGGAGAGGACATGATGCGGACCACCTTCGGGCCAGCCTACGATCGTCTGGAGGTGTTGAAGGACGAGTACGATCCGGACGGCATGTTCCGCCGAAACCAGGGCGTGGTGCCCACGACCTGAGGAGCGCCGGATAAGCCCGTCCCCGGTGGGGAGCGGGATATGCGTGCCGCTCGCGACCTGCATGTCGCAACCCTGAAACCAGCGCTCCGGTGGTTGTCAGCCCTGAGTGGCCGTATACTGAGACTGTACGCAGCTCGACGCTGCCGCTCGTTTCCAGACGTCGTTCCAGAATCAGTACTCACAGTGTCCTTCCAGACTCAGCGTGTCCGATGTGCTTCCCAGAATAAACGGTGAGTAAAGCTGTACTCACCCACCACGATCGATCTCTGCATACTCCCCGGGGGGTGCGTTCGTATATGGCAGCACTCCATCGGAGAAGAAACCGGGCGGACGCGGATCGTATTATATATCGTGAAGAATCATGATCGACTTTATGTTCTTGCTCGGCCTCACTGCAGGTGATCTCCCATGGCTGCCACCACGACCCCGTTGGACGACCGGGCGATCGGCGAATTCGAGGCCACGGTTCGCGGCCCCGTGCTCCGTCCCGGCGACGATGGATACGACGAGGCCCGAACGGTGTACAACGCGATGATCGATCGCCGGCCAGCCGTCGTCGTGCGCCCGACCGGTGCGGTGGACGTGATGACGGCCGTCGAGTTCGCCCGGGAGCACGACCTCCTCGTCGCGGTGAAAGGCGGTGGCCACAACGTCGCGGGCCTCGCCGTCTGCGACGACGGGTTGCTGATCGATCTCGGGCTCATGTCGTCCGTCCGGGTCGACACAGACGCCCGCACGGCCCGGGTCGGCCCTGGCGCGAGACTGGGTGACCTCGACCACGAGACGGCCCGGTTCGGCCTCGTCGCCCCCGCCGGCGTCGTCTCGATCACCGGCGTCGCCGGCCTGACGCTCGGGGGCGGGTTCGGCTACCTCTGTCGAAAGCACGGGATGACCCTCGACAACCTCCGATCCGTGGACGTCGTGACGGCCGACGGCGACCTCGTCCACGCCAGCGAGGACGAACACCCGGACCTGTTCTGGGGCATCCGTGGCGGCGGCGGCAACTTCGGGATCGTGACGAGCTTCGAGTTCGACCTCCACGAACTGTCGGACGTCGTCGCCGGGTTGATCGTCTATCCAGCCGACCAGGCCCACGAAATCGTCCGGGCGTGGTGGGAGTTCGCGTCGGAGGCGCCCGACGAACTGTCCGTGTGGCTCAACTTCTCCACCGCGGCCTCCGAGCCGTTCATCCCGGAGGAGTACCACGGCGAGCGCATCCTCTCGGTCATCCCCATCTACTCCGGGGACGTCGATCGAGGCTGGGACGTGATCAGGCCGCTTCGAGAACTCGGCGACCCGATCGCCGACACCGTCGAGGTCCACCGTTTCGTCGACTGGCAGCAGGCCTTCGACGAGTCGTATCCGGCCGGCGAGCGGTACTTCTGGAAGTCACACAATTTCAGGGACCCCTCGATCGAGGCGCTCGATCGGATCACGGACGGCGCCCTCTCCCCGCCGACACCGGAGACCAGGGTCTCCGTGACCCACCTCGGCGGGGCGGTGAATCGAGTCTCCCCGGACGCGACAGCGTATCCACACCGGGACGCAGATTTCCTGGTGAACATCACGACCCGCTGGGACGATCCCGACCGGGACGAGGAGTGCATCGCGTGGACCCGGGAGTACTTCGACGCGCTGGCGCCGTACGCGACCGGCGGCACCTACGTCAACTTCACGACCGAATCCGAGGGGGAGCAGTCGATGGCGTACCTGGACAACTACGATCGCCTGGTCGCGCTCAAGAACGACTGGGATCCGGACAACCGCTTCCGGATGAACCAGAACGTCGAACCAACTGTCTGAACGGCGGTTCCATCCGAGAACGAATGCAGTGCTGAATATCGGCCAGTCCGCGCCCTGTGCCCAGCAATTGCAGAGCAGTCCAGCAGGGCTGTCCATTCAGATTCCGCCAGAAGTGTCTGCCGAGTGAAGGATGATTTCAGCACGTCACCATCACCCGTTTCACGGTGAATCCGGGGAACGGTCCACTCGATAGCCCGGCGAGCTCACTGATAACGACGATCGGGATTCGTACCTGAGCGAGCAGCCGTCATTGGGTAATGAGAACACACCACACCCTCTTTATATAGATGCGAAGCATAATCATCGATGGTGACAGATATGGTCGCTACCACTGCTGAGGGACACCGAGCTCGAGACACCCGGGAGCAGTTGCTGGCCACGATCCCCGTCACGGAGCGACGGATGGAGGCTGCGGGTGTCTCGACCGCCGTACTGGAGGGTGGTGATGGCCCACCGATCGTCCTACTTCACGGCCCCGGGGAGTCCGCACTCTGGTGGATGCGGGTGATCCCGGAACTGGTCACGACCCATCGTGTCGTCGCTCCGGACTTGCCGGGACACGGTGCCTCGGAGGTGATGGACAACCCCCTGGATACTGACGGGGTGCTCGGGTGGCTCGATGCGTTGATCGAGTCCACGTGTCGGGAACAGCCAGTCCTGGTGGGACACATCCTCGGGGGAGCGATCGCCGCCCGTTTCGCCGCCGATCACGGGGACCGGCTCGGCCGACTGGTGCTCGTGGACTCCCTCGGTCTGGGCCGGTTCAGACCGTCCCCGAAGTTCGCCTTCGGGCTGATCCGCTACTCTGTGCGGCCGACGGAACGCGCCTACTACGGGTTCCTCGACCAGTGCATGTGTGACCGGGAGGAGCTGATCGCGCAGATGGGCGAGGACTGGGAGCCGTTCCTGGCGTACAACCTCGAGCTGACTCGAACGCCAAGCGTGAAGTCCGCCATGCGGACCCTGATGAAGGAGGTCGGGGTGCCGCGGATACCGTCGGGGGATCTCGAAC
>SLIW01000262.1 GCA_007135435.1 Natronomonas sp. | reverse complement strand
CTCCTTCGAGAGGAGCTCCTCCGCCTCGTCGAAGGTATCCGACAGGTGGTCGAGCCGTTCCGGACGGTCCCGGAGGTCGTACTCCATCGGACCGAACGCCGGGCTCTCGATAGCCTCCATGACGTCCTCGAAGAGGGCGTCGGGCGTCGTCGGCGCGTCGGCGTGCGTCTCGAGGACCGTCTGCAGGCGGGTCGCCCGCTCCCTCGCCTGATCTTCGTCCTCCGCCGCGTTGTTGACGCCGAACCGGCCTCCGGCGTCGTCGGCGGGGAACAGGGGGTCGAGTTCGTCGTCGAGCCGACGGGCCACGTGGGCTCCGACGCCCTCGACCTGGAAGGGGTTCTTGGCGTAGGTCTTCAGCTGGTAGACGCCCACCCTCGGGTGCGCGAGGAACAGCTCCTCGCCTAGCCCGTCCCGGCGGTCGCCGGCCACCGCCCGCCACTTCCCCGAGGCCGCGCCTGAGTCGACGACGTCGGCGAGGATGTCCTGCCAGTCACGGACGCGCATGTCGGCCCTCCGGATGGACGCGGAAAGAACCTGTCGGCTCGCTCGACCGTCGTGGCGGTGGGGTGAGTGGGTGGGTGAGTGAGTTGGTGAGTGGGTGGGTGAGTGAGTTGGTGGCTGGGTTGGCGAGTGGGTTTGCGGGCGGACGGGCCATCGCCAGCGGCACGCTGACAACCGGTCGCCGTCGCCAGGCTGACCGTGGGCCCCGTCGCCACACGGACGGTCCGTCGCCGTCGCCAGGCTGATGATGGGCACTCTTCGCCACGCTGATGGTGGGCAATCTTCGCCGTGCTGATAGCGGGATCCTGCGCCAGGCCGCTGGTCAGTCCCCGGCGTCGGCCTCGTACTCCTTCCACCGCGGTTCCAGGTCGTGGGCCTCGGCGAGCGCGTCGATGTCTGGCGTCGCCCCCTCGGTGGTCTCCAGCATGCGCCCTGGATCCCAGGTCTCGTCCCACGCGACGTCTACCACGACGGCCGTGACGCCGGGGACGGTTCCCGCCTCCTCCTCCACCTCGTGCTGGAGTCGAGCCATCCCGTACGTACAGCAGGGGAGGACGTCGACGTGGGCGACGCCATCGTCGGTGACGGTGACGTCGTCGACCAGTCCGAGCTCGCCGACGCCGATCCGCTGGTCGCAGCAGGCGACGGTCCGGAGCGTCTCCACCAGGTCCGCTTTGACGCGTTGGATATCGTCGTTCATCGGCACACCTCAGAACGCCACCGTCTCCCACGACTCGGGGGCCTCCTCGGCGCGCTGACGGGCGAACTCGTCGTCGGTGACGGTCTCCCGCTTCGCCTCGAGGTCGATCCCCATCAGCCCGGCGAGGTTCTCACCGAGGATCATTCGCTTTATTTCGGGGGTGAGCTGGGGGTAGCCGTACCCCTCGACGAGGTCATCCGGCATCTCGAACTCCCAGAACTGCTCGAGGGCCCACTGCGGGTGGAACAGCGGGACCTCCGAGCCGTAGACGAGCTTCTCCGGGCCGCCCCAGAAGAGGAGCTTGCCGACGGTCTCGGCGAACTTCCGTGGGGCGATGTCGATGAAGTTGATCGTCGCCGCCAGCGAGGCGTAGACGTTGTCGAACCGGACGACCTGCCAGAGCAACTCGTCCAGGAACGGCATCCCCGGGTGGAACACCATGAAGTTCAGCTCCGGGTACTCCGTCGCCGCCCGGTCGATGTCGGACAGCTCCGTCCCCTCGATCGGCTGCGGTCCCAGCGGGACGCCCTTGTGGACGCCGATGAGGTCGACGCCCAGCTCCGTGGCCTTCTCGAAGACGGGGAAGGCCACGCGGGGGTCGTCCATCCGCCAGGGGAACGGCTCGCCGTAGTCGTAGCGCACGTTGTAGAGCTTGAACGCCTTCGCGTCGAACTCCTCGACCTGCCGCTCCATCAGCTCCAGGGCCCTGTCGCCCTCCATCGGGTTGACCGTGCCCCAGAACACCATCCGGTCGTCGTACTGCTCCGCCATGGCGGCGCACTTCTCCCACGAGGAGAGCCCGTCGTGGAAGAAGTCCGTCAGCGGCAGCGGCTGGGCGACCAGCAGGTCGACGTCGCTCTCCGTGAAGACGACGTCCGCGACCGTCTCGCCGTCCCACTCGCGGAGGAACTCTCCCTCGTCGAGGATCCGGTCGTCGTCCGGCGTCAGGTACTGGTGGAAGCCGAACAGGTGATTGCGGAAGAGGTCACCACCGTCGGTCTTCACGTTCTCGTCGCTCATGTCGTACAGGTGCGTCACCGAGTCGAAGACCATGGTATCGTCCCCAAGCATGGTAACTCGTGACAGACGGCGGCGACCGCAATATAGGTTTGGGTGTTGCTAACTTACCACATGCATTGTCGGCGCCTGTTTTCCGGACTCTCGTCTCGAACGTCCCGGTTCGAGTGACGTGTACGATCCTGGCTCGCCCCCGGTCGTGGGCGGTCCGATTCCACTCGAACTCCCGCAGGTAAACCGAGCAGTGGCGAGGGATTGCATGTCGAGACTGCACCCGAGGACGTCGCTCTCAGGACCGGTCCAGCGGATACTCCAGCCCGGTCGGGTAGGGGCTGTCCTCCGTGGTGTCGAGCCGGAGGGCGATGCAGAAGCGGTCGAGTCCAACCTCGAGGCTCGCGAACAGGAGGAGCTCGATCAGTTCGTCGTCGGTGAACTCCTCGCGGAGCGACTCGAAGAACTCGTCGGAGATCTCCTGTGGATCGCGGGACATCTCGCCCGCCAGTCGGACCGCCAGAGCCTCTCGATGGGTCAGCTCGTCCTCGTCGACCTCCTCCCCGAAGAGCGCGTCCTCCTTCGGCGCGACCGCCTCCCGGACCGCCTGAGTCCGGACGGTCCCGCAGTACGCGCACTGGTGGACTGCAGCCACCCGGAGGCGCATCAGTTCGAGCAGTTCGGGATCGAGCCCGTCGCTCTCGGGGAACCGACGGAGGGCTGCGGCGATACGCTTCAGGTGGACCGGCTGGTGGGCCATGGCCCCGAAGAAGGCCGAATCCTCGTACCACCCCTCTGCCGCCTCCTGCAGGAACTGGTTGACGTCGTCGCTGTCAGCCTCGCCAGGGGCGACCGGTTCGATGCGTGATGGCATACCCCTGCGTACGGCCCAGGATACGAAAATGGTGGGGACGG
The DNA here is from genome assembly GCA_007135435.1 of Natronomonas sp. Lineage (GTDB taxonomy): Archaea > Halobacteriota > Halobacteria > Halobacteriales > Haloarculaceae > Natronomonas. Next base: position 2,766 of record SLIW01000262.1, on the reverse strand, counting down.
GTCGCGCCGGATCGACTGTGATAGTGTTGGGGCACGTCACACCTGGCTGAGCAGTCGTGGCACGTGTGTGGACGCGACTCTCAGTATCTGTCCGTGGACGGGAACTTGTCGTTCGTGGACGAAGCAGTCGTCGTCGGACCGACACCGCTCCTTCGTGAACGGGAGGACCGACACCGCTCCTTCGTGAACGGGAGGACCGACACCGTTTTTCCGTCGTGGACGCACCGGACGGTGTGAACGTTCGAGGCCCACTCGTGGAGGTACGCGAGCCCCGGACGGTCGAGACGAGCCGCGGGACCTCCGAGCTCGCGGAGGTCCTCGTCCGACCGGACCGCGGGGCGGCGGAGCCGGTGCAGGTGACGCTGTGGGGCAAGTGGACCGAGACCGCGTCGATCCTGGAGCCGGGGATGGACGTCCTGGTGACGAACGTCGACGAGCGGGAGTTCCGCGGGGAGATCCAGTACGCGACGACCGGCTCGTCGGCGGTCGTCGTCGAGCCGGACTTCCTCGTCGACGTCACCGACGTCCGGTCGTGGGTCCAGTGCCCGCGCATCTACTACCTCAACAAGCTCACGGGCGTCCCGCTCAAGTACCCGGTCGTGAAGGGGACGGTCGTCCACGAGGTCTTCGGCGACCTGCTCCGGGGGAGGGACCTCGACGAGAGCGTCGAGGAGCGTGTCGCCGGGGCCGCCCTCGACCTCGGATTGCTCGGCGAGACCGCCGAGGCCGTCGCCGACGACGTCCGGCAGAACGCGGCGGCGATCGAGGGGTGGCTCTCGCAGGGCCGCCTCGGCGACGACGAGGACACCTGGCGCTCGGAGCAGACGCTCATCTCGGAGACCTTCGGCGTCAAAGGCAGGGCCGACGCCGTCCGACGTGGCGCACCCGTCGAGCTGAAGACCGGCAAGAACCTCACCCGAGAGCCGCGCTTCCAGGACAAGGTCCAGGCGGCCTGTTACGCACTCCTGCTCGCGGAGGACGTCGAGGAGGCACCCGACACCGGGACGTTGCTGTACACGAAGAACACCGCCCTCGAGCGGACCGAGGAGTCGGGCGACCTCTCGCCGGCCAAGGAGTTCTCCATCGGCCCGGGCTTCCTGAAGTACGTCCTCCGGGTGCGGAACGAGATCGCCGCCGCCGAGTACGCCGGGCGCGTCCCGACGGGGTACGAGGCGGATCCGAACTGTGCGTACTGCTTCGAGCAGGACCCGTGTACCGTCGTCGCCCGACGGCTCGACCAGGAGTCGAAGGGCGTCGACGAGCTGTACGAGGGCGACCCGGAGGACCACCCCATCCCGCCGCTCCCCGCCGAGGAACGCGCGTACTTCGAGCGCTTCTACCGCGCGATCGAGGAGGAGCGCCGCGAGGTCCACCGCGAGTACCGGAAGCTCTGGGAGCAGACCGCGGCCGAGCGCGCCGACGACGACCGAGCGCTACTGGACCTCGAGCCGATCGACCGCGAGCCGGTCGCCGGGGGCCGGTGGCGGCTGCGCGCGCGGCGCACCTCCGACGCGGTCTCGAAGATCCGCGAGGGCGACCGCGTCCTCGCGAGCGACGGCCACCCCACCCGGGGAACCGCGGAGCTCGCCACCGTCGAGGAACTCGGAGACGAGGTGGTGGTCGTCGCCGACGAGCCGCTCGACCTCCGTCGGCTCGACGTCTACCCCAGCGAGATCGGCGTCGACCGCCAACTCGTCGCGCTGCACGACGCGATCCTCCAGGGGGACGCCGACCGGAAGGACGTCCTCTTCGGTCGACGCGAGCCCGCCTTCCGCGACGAGCGCCAGACCTACATCGACAACAACGAGTCCCAGGACGAGGCGGTCAACCTCGCGCTGCGCGCCGAGGACCTCGCCCTGATCCACGGCCCCCCGGGAACCGGCAAGACCTACACGCTCGCCAGGGCGGTCAGGGCCCTCATCGACCGCGGCGACCGCGTCCTGCTGTCGGCGTTCACCAACCGGGCGGTCGACAACGCCGTCGAGGCGCTCGAGGAACAGGGGTTCACGGACGTGGTCCGCTGGGGCAGCGAGACCGGCGTCCGCGACGACATGCAGGACTACAGGCTCGAGCGGTCCGGTGACCCGCGGGAACGCGCCGCCGCGCTCGAGGACGCCCAGGTGGTCGCGGCGACGACCGCCGCCTGCGGCTCGCGAGCACTGAAGCACCAGGCGTTCGACGTCGCGGTGGTCGACGAGGCCGGACAGCTGACCGAACCGGGGACATTCCTGGCGACCAACCTCGCCGACCGGTTCGTGCTCGTCGGCGACCACCACCAGCTCCCCCCGGTGGTCCGTGCAGAGAACGACCTGCAGGAGTCGCTGTTCGAGCGGCTGATCGAGCGGTACCCCGACGCGGCAGTCCTGCTGGACCGGCAGTACCGGATGAGCCAGCGGGTCCAGTACTTCTCGAGCCGCGAGTTCTACGACGGCCAGCTGCGTCCCGCCACGCCGGAGGTCGCCGGCCAGCGGCTCGGGGACCTCCCGGGCGTCGACGAGACTGCACTCCCAGAGGCGCTCCGTGACCCGGTGTCGTTCGTCGATCCTGGCGGCGTCGCCGACGGGAACACGAACCCCGTTGAGGCCGATCGCGTCGCGGAAATCGTCGACGCGTTCCTCGCCGCCGGCGTGAATCCGGACGACGTCGGCGTAATCGCGCCGTTCAGGGCACAGGTCGCCGAGATATCAGGTCGGGTCTCCGGCGTCACGGTGGACACCGTCGACCGGTTCCAGGGTTCCGCGAAGGAGGTCATCGTCATCTCGTTCG
>SLIW01000006.1 GCA_007135435.1 Natronomonas sp. | reverse complement strand
GTCCTCGTCGAGGATATCGTCGGCATCCCGTGCGTCCGCCACCTGGCCGTGGTCTGCGTCGGCTCCCAGGGGATCGTCCTCGCCCGTGTTCCGTCCCAGCAGCGCGTCCGCCCGCTGTACCACGGCCGGGGGGACGCCGGCCGTCTCGGCGACCTCGACGCCGTAGGAGGCGGTGGCAGACCCCTCGCGGAGCGCGTGGTCGAAGCTGACGCCGTCGTCGCCCCGCTCGGCCGAGAAGTGGTAGTTGCGCGCCCGCGGGAGGTCCGCCGCGACGCCCGTGAGCTCGTGGTGGTGGGTCGCGAACAGCGTGTACGCGCCCACCTCGTCGTGGACGTACTCGGTCGCCGCCTGGGCGATGGCGTAGCCGTCCGTCGTCGAGGTGCCGCGGCCGACCTCGTCGAGGACCAGGAGGGAGTCCTCGTCGGCCTCCGCGAGGATCGTCGCGAGCTCGGCCATCTCAACCATGAACGTCGAGCGCCCCCCGGCGATGTCGTCGGCGGCGCCGACGCGGGTGAACACCCGGTCGACGATCGGCAGCTCGGCACGGCGCGCGGGGACGAAGCTCCCAAGCTGGGCGAGCACGCAGATGAGCGCCACCTGGCGCATGTACGTCGACTTGCCCGACATGTTCGGGCCGGTGATCACGGCCATCGGCCGCTCCCGCGGGAGCGATGTCGGGTTCGGGACGAACGCGGACTCGGTGCGCTCGACGACCGGGTGGCGACCGCCCTCGACGTGGATGCCGTCGGCGCCCACCTCCGGCCGGCAGTAGTCGTACCGCGCGGCGACGGTCGCGAGCCCGCAGAGGGCGTCCAGCCGGGCGACGGCGTCGGCGGTCCGCTGGATCCGCTCGGTCGCCTCGGCGACCCGGTCGCGGACCTCCCGGAAGCGGGCGTACTCGCGGTCGTCTGCCCGGCCCTCGGCGCGGACGATCTCGTCCTCGCGGGCCTTCAGCTCGGGCGTGTAGAACCGCTCGGCGTTCTTCAGCGTCTGGCGCCGCTGGTAGTCGTCGGGGACCGCCTCGAGGTTCGGGTTGGTCACCTCGATGTAGTAGCCGTGGACCGCGTTGTGGCCGACCTTCAGCGAGTCGACGCCCGTCCGCTCGCGTTCCGCCTCCTGGAGGCCGTCGATCCAGGCCTTCCCCTCGCGTTCGGTCTCGCGGAGCTCGTCGAGCGTCTCGTCGTAGCCCTCGCGGATCACGCCGCCCTCCGTCAGCTCGACCGGCGGCGACTCGACGATGGCCCGGTCGATCAGGTCCCGGACCGCGGGACAGTCGTCCAGCGAGTCCCGAATCTCGGCGAGGAGCGCGCTCTCCCCGGCCGCGTCGGCGACGCACTCGTGCAGCGCCGGGACGACCGACAGCGTCGACTCGAGCGCCCGGAGGTCCCGGGCGTCGGCCCTCCGCCGGGAGACGCGGGCGACGAGTCGCTCCAGGTCGTAGACGTCGGCGAGCAGGTCGCTCGCGCGTTCGCGGTCCCCGACCCGTCCCCAGAGCGCCTCGACCGCGTCCAGCCGGGCGTCGATCCGGTCGGCGTCCAGGAGCGGCCGTCGGAGCCAGTCGCGCAGCTTCCGGGTCCCGAGCGCACAGGAGGTCTCGTCGACCACCTCGACCAGCGCCGCCCCGTCGAGGCCGTGGACGTGCCGGGGCTCGAACACCTCCAGCGAGCGCAGCGCCACGGCGTCGAGGAGCATGTACTCGCGGGGGTCGTACCGCGTGAGGTGGGTGAGGTACGACAGCCTCCGGGTCTCGCCGTCGGCCGTCCCGCCCCGGGCGTACTCCGCGTACGCCAGCAGGGCGCCGCAGGCGCGGACCTCGGCGTCGCTGGCCAGCCCGGTCGACCCGAAGTACGACTCCACCCGCTCGCGGGCGGTCTCGAGGTCGAACGCCACCCGCTCGTAGGCCGTCACCATGCACCCGGCGGCGAAGGGGTCGGTGGGCGCGTCGGGGCCGACGACCGCCTCCGCGGGGTCGAACCGCTCGAGCTCGTCCGCGACGGCCTCGAGGCGGTCGAGCCGCGTGACGTAGAAGTCGCCGGTCGAGACGTCCAGCAGCGCCAGCCCGTACCCGGTGCGGTCGTCGTGGTCGTCGCGGTGGTCGTTGTGGTTGGCTCCCTCGTCGTGGTCGTCGCCATCGCCTCGGTCGCCATCGCCTCGGTCGCCATCGCCTCGGTCGCCATCGCCTCGGTCGCCATCGCCTCGGTCGCCATCGCCTCGGTCGCCGACACTGCGCTCGGCGCGTCCGCGGCCAGCGGTCAGGCAGGCGACGAAGTTGTCGTCGGCGTCGCCGAGCAGCTCCGCCTCGGTCAGCGTGCCGGGGGTCACCACCCGGGTCACCGCGCGGTCGACCAGCCCGGAGGTCTCCTCGGGGTCCTCGACCTGGTCGGCGACGGCCACCCGGTAGCCGGCCTCGAGCAGCCGCTCGATGTAGGACTCGGCGTTGTCGATGGGGATGCCGGCCATCGGGTAGGTGCCGGTCGAGTCCTCCCGCTGGGTGAGCGTGATCTCGAGGATGCGCGCCGTGACCTCCGCCGCCTCGCAGAACGCCTCGTAGAAGTCGCCCACCTGGAACAGCACGAGCGCGTCATCGTACCGCTCGCACAGCTCGAGGTACTGGGACAGCATCGGCGTCAGCTCCTCCGCCCCGTCGACCATCGACGGGGGCGGCCCCAGCGCCTCCTCGTCCATGTACGGGTGTGTCAGTCGGCGGTCAAATACCCACCGGACGCGGCCCCGGGGCGTCCCGGCGATGGCCTCGTTCCAGCCCGGCGATGTCCTCGTCGCGGGCATCCATCGCCCTCGTCGCGGGCACCCGTCGTCCTCCTCGTGACCACCCGACTCCATCGTCGCGGGCACCCGCCGTCCTCGTCGAACGCGGGGATCGATCCGTTGACCCGGCGCGGCGCTAAAACCCCAGCATCCACGCCGAGACGCCGATGAAGATGACCATCCCGAAGACGTCGACGACGTTGGTGACGACGGGGATGGTGGTGTCGTCGGGGTCGATGCCGAAGCGGTAGGAGGCGTAGGCGGTGAGGAGGCTGAACACCACGGCGACGACCGCGATCCCCATCCCGCTGATCAGCGAGATGGTGAGCAGCGTCGCCAGGCCGAGCTGGGCGCCGATCACCTGGCCGATGGCCCAGGCGCCCAGCGCGAGGGCCACGAAGATCGTCGCCGCCAGGGCGACGATGGCGGCGATGTTCGCCAGGAGGACCCGGTCCCTCGGGTCGAACTTCGCGGTCCCCAGGTGGAGCCGGGTGGTCAGCCGCGACGAGAGGATGGCCCCGAGGTTGCCGCCCATGTCGACCATGACGGGGACCATGATGGCCAGGAGGGCGAACTCCGCGAGCATCTCCTCGGCCTCCTCGAGGGTGATCCCGGCCCACAGGACGATGACGCTGAGGACCACCAGGAGGGGGAACATGTTCGTGACGATGGTCCGGGTCTCCCAGGAGCCGAGCGAGCCGCGGGGGGTCGGCGCGACCATCAGCCGGTCACCTCCTCGTGCCCCATCAGCCGATCACCCCGGCGGTGAAGGCGACGTCGACGACGCCGACCGCGATCAGGAGGAACACCATCCCGAAGATGTCGCCGAGGGTGGTGACGATGGGCCCGACCAGGTTGTCGGGGTCGTAGCCGCGCTTGTAGCCCAGGAAGATGAGCGCCAGCAGCCCGAAGATGAGCACGACGGAGGTGAGCACGCCGGCGATGAGCATGATGCCGACGAGCTCGACGAGCCGGGCCGGCTGGCTCCCGAGGGTGAGCATCGCACCCCACGCGAGGAACCCGATCACGATCGAGATGCCGATGCCGTTGACGAACGACGCCAACACGGCGTTGACGAGCCGTTCGTTCCACTCGAAACGGGGGGCGATCAGCCCCTGGTGGAGCCCGCTGGAGATCCGCCCACCGAGCGCGCCGTAGACGTTCCCCCGCGTGGCGAGGAAGACCGGCACCATCACGAGCAGCCCGGGGAAGCGCTCGACGCTCTCGAGGATCTCCTCGAGGACGAGTCCGGCGAAGAGCCCTCCGCCGAGGGCGACGAGGAGCACCGGAAGGGCCTCGCGGTAGATGGACCGGAACTCCCGGACGTCCATGTCGGGCCCACTCCCGAGACGGTGTTAAACGCACCGAACCTGGCACGACCGACCGGTTGCGGTCGGCCCTACCAGCTCACGTTACGCCCCCGCCATCGCGCGGAACTCCTCGGCGGAGGTGCGGGTCCCCTTGGCGATGATGACGTCGCCGGCCTGCAGCGTGAGGTCGACGTCGGGGACCAGGATCCACCCCTCGTCGGGCCGACGGACGGCGATGACGTTCGTGCCGACCTCCATCTCCGGGACGCCGTCCTCGATGCTGGCGCCGTCGAGGGCGCTCCCGGCCTCGACCGCGACGCGGGCGATGATCTCGTCGGACTCGCGGACGGCGAGCTCGACGACGGGGTGGACCGTGAGGCCGCGGAGGACGCCCTCGGAGATGTCCAGGGCGGCGTCGCTGATCACCTCGGTGCTCACGCCGAGGTGGATGAGCCCGCGCAGCGAGACGGGGTCCTCGGCGTCGGCGGCGGCGCCGAGCACCCACGCCTCGAACCGCGAGCGGAGGGCGTCCATCTCGACCTCGAGGTTCCGGACCTCCTCTGCCAGCTCCCGGTTGTCGAAGAGGATGCTCCCATAGGCGAGGTCGACCGCTAGCTCCGAGAGGTTCTTCATGAGGATGATCGAGTCCACCGCCCGCCCGAGGTCGTCGACCTCGAGCTCGGGGGTCTCGGGGGCCTCGTAGGCCTCGCCGGTGGCGGTCTCGTAGACGTCCCCAAGGGTCCGCTCCGGCCCGCGGAGGAGCACCGAGTCCCCCGCCTCGATGGTCGTGTCGCGGTCCGGGTTGTGGATCCAGTCGTCGCCGCGGCGGATCGCGATGATACGCACGCCGGTCTCGCTCTCGAGGTTGACGTCCACGAGCGTCCGCCCGGCGTACGGCGAGTCGGCCGCGACGGTCCCTCTGACCAGTACCTCGATCGCGTCGGGGAGCGCCGCGCGCATCGACTCGGGGAGCCCGATGTCCTCGAGGACGATCTTGGCGATGTCGGCGGCGGCGTCGCTGATGTGGTCCGCGCCGGCGGCGACGCCGAGCACCGGCGCCAGCGCCTCCGCCTCGTCGGGGCTCCGGGCCGCCAGCATCAGGCTCATCCGCACCCGCATCTGGAGGACGTCCATCTGCTCCTCGAGCGCCAGCACCTCCCGGGCGAGCGCCTCGCTCCCGTGGAGCACCGCCGAGTACGACAGGTCGATGAGCAGCTCGGAGGTGTCCTTCATGTCGACCAGGAGCTCCTTGACGCTCCGGGGCTCGTAGTCGACGGGCCGGGAGGCGGTCTCGTCCTCGAAGCCAGCCATGCTCGAACATCCGGAGCCGTCGACAAAAGCCTTGTTGCGCCCGCTCCGTCCCGGACGTTCGGGCAGCTACGTCCCCGCGTTCCACCCCGGTTTTTGACGGTCGTGGGTAAGCCTGTATGACCGTTGCGGGTCTGCTGGGCGGTGGCTGCCCACGTGACCACGAACGACGTCCGGGACAGTTACCACGAACGTTCCAGATAGCTTTTACCGGTCGGGCCCCAACCCGGTGTAGATGCGCGGATCGACGACCCTCGAGGTGGACCTGCACGTCCACAGCGAGGCGTCCTACGACGGCCACGAGCCGGTGGAACTGATCCTGGAACACGCCGAGGACATCGACCTCGACGCGGTGGTCGTCACCGACCACGACGTCATCGACGCCTCGGTCGAGGCGGCGGAGCTGGCGCCCGCCTACGGGCTCGTCGGCATCCCCGGCGTCGAGATCTCGACCGCCCACGGCCACCTCCTCGGGATCGGGATCGACGAGATGCCCGAGACCGGTCGGCCCATGGGCGAGACCGCCGCGGCGGTCCGCGACCTCGGGGGCGTCGCCGTCGTCCCCCACCCGTTC
>SLIW01000406.1 GCA_007135435.1 Natronomonas sp. | reverse complement strand
ACCGACGAACTGTTTACTCGTATGTCGACCGTAATACGATGGTAATACTGAAATTTCGACCCCTTGGATCCCAGTACCCCGGAGGTCCCTCACCCCTCCTCGGCCTCGGCGATGATCTCCTCGACGTCCTCGCGTTCGCCGTTACTCGATCGGTCGTCGAGTGTCTCCCAGTCGACGTCCCCCTCCGAGAGCGGGACGACGGCTGCCTCGGGATCCGCGTCCTCATCTTCGGCGTCAGCGTCGTCCACGTCGGTGGCTTCCTCGCCGGCCCCCGCCTCATCGGCTGCTTCCTCATCGAGGCCCGCGTCGTCATCTGCTTCGGGGTCGGTCGACCCGTCGCTAAACTCGTCGCGCTCCTGGTCGGTCTCTAAGGGCGACACGAAGTTCAACGCACCTCGGGCCCGGATGGCGCCGTCGACCTCCGCCGCCTCCGAGAGCTGGCAGTCCTCACAGGAGATGTCGCCCCGGATGTGAGCGCCGTCGGCGACGGTGACGTCGCCGTCCTTCGTGGTCACGTCGCCGTGGACAACCGTCCCGGGGCCGACGCTGACGTCGCCCTTCCCGCGCAGGCTCCCGAACATCTCCGAGTCCCTGCCGACCTCGATAGTGGTCGCCCGGATGTTGCCGTGGAGCCGGCAGTCGTCGCCGATGGTCGCCGGCGTCGAGACCCGCCAGGCGTCGTCGGAGACGCGCGCGCCCCGGGGGATGATCGCGGGGTCGGCCTCCCGGTCCGACCGCAGGAACGTCGCGGCGACCTCCTCGGCGGCCTCCTCCTCGCCGAGCCGCAACAGCTGCGAGAGGTAGACGAACAGGAAGACGATGGTGGGCATCGGGTTGCGGATGACGATCCAGCCGTTGGCCTCGAAGCCCTCCTCGATGTCGACGTCGTCGCCGATGTCCAGGTCACCCGAGACGATGAGCTGCCCACTGATGGTGACGCGCTCGCCGAGGTACGCGTCCCGGCCGACGAGCACGTTGCCGTCGACGGCACACCACATGTCGAGCCGGCAGTCGCCGTCGGCCTCGACGTCCCCGCCGATGCGGACCCGCTCGCCGGCGACGACGTTCCCCCCGCGGACCCCGAGCTCGACGACGCTCTGGCCACCGACGAGCACGTCGCCGTCGACCGCGAGGTCGTGCTCGCGGACGTGGCTCCCGTCGGGGATGGCGAGTTCGTCCAGCGGGTCCGTGCCGAACACGGTGGTGGCCTCCGGCCGTGACGTATTAAAACCACCTCGGGCGTCCGACGGACGTCAGACACCCGTCGTGCCCCTGGTCAGTCGCGCTTCGGGTCAGGGGTGCCTCGGGCCAGTCGCGCTTCGGGTCAGGGGTGCTTCGGGCCATCATGATTCCGGGAGCGTCGGTCTTATACTCGACAGCGACCTACCACGGCCATGACCCTTCTCTCCTTCGACGAGCGGGGCGTCGACGTCGTCTACGAGGGGACCGAGTTCAGGCTCGAGAAGGACCTCATCGAGGAGGCGACCCTCAAGGACTACCCCGACGTCACCGACCACGAAGTTCTGCAGATGATCGAGGAGGACCCGGCGCTGTCGGGCGAGCCGCGGCGGATCAAGGACATCCTCGGCTGAGGGCACGAACGGGGGGAGGGGCCGTCGTCGCCGGTCCGCTGCCCCCGGCCACGGCCCTGGGCCAGGGGACCCGGGGACCGGGAACCATACCGGACAGATAGCCGCCGGTCGGGGGAAGCTTCTTGGTATCACTCCACACACTTCCTCCACCATGGAGTACCACGACGGTCGACCGCTCCGCCACGTGGGGACCCTGCCGTCGATGCTCGCCCACCGGTACGGCGAGAAGACGGCCGTCATCGGGCCGACGGGCGAGCATTCCTACCGCGAGATGGAGCGGCGGGCGAACGGTGTCGCGAACGTCCTCGTCGACCACGGCGTCGGGCCGGGCGACCGCGTCGGGCTGTACCTCCCGAACACGTTCCAGTTCCCCGAGGCCTTCTTCGGCGCGATCAAGGCCGGCGCCGTCCCCGTCGCGCTCAACCTCCGGATGGACCCGGACTCCCTGACCTTCGTCCTGGAGGACGCCGGGGTCGACCACCTCGTGAGCTCGCCGCTGCTCGTCGGAGGCCTCGAGACCGAGCGGGCGACCGTGACCGCCCCGTCCGAGCTGGTCGAGCGGGCCGGTGTCGGCACCCACTACGTGTCCGGGGTGAGCGACGATGGCGTCGTCAACTACTCGCACGCCGTCGCCGACGCCCCCGCCGAGTTCGACGTCGTCGACCGCGCCTTCGACGACGTCGTCATCCAGACGTACACCTCCGGGACGACCGGGACGCCCAAGGGGGTCCTCCTGTCCCACGAGAACGTCCTGAAGACGCTGGAGTCGCTGTCCCGGACGCCCGCGGGGAGCGTCGATCCCGACGACACGGCGCTGTTCGTCCTCCCGATGTTCCACATCCCGACGATGTTCGCCGTGTTCGGGACGCACGTCTACCGCGGCGCGACGGTGGTCCTGCAGGCGCTCCCCGACCCGGTGGCGATGCTCGAGGCGGTGGCCGACCACGGCGTCACCACGTTGCCGGCGGTTCCGGCGCTGCACACGATGCTCTGGCGGACGTACCGCGAGGACCCGGACGCGTACGACCTCTCGTCACTGGAGACGCTCGGCGCGGGCGCCGCCCCGCTGCCCGAGGACACCCAGCGCAACCTCATCGACGCCTGGGGCGCCTCCTTCACCGAGGTGTGGGGGATGACCGAGACCACGTCGGTCGCCACCGTGCGGCCGGCGACTCACTGGAAGCGCGCCGGTTGTATCGGCAAGCCGGTCCCGAACGTCGAGGTGAAGCTCGTCGACCCGGAGACCCGAGAGACGATCGTCCCGGCCGAGGAGCTCGATCCACTCACGGGCCCCATCGACGAGTCGCTGTTCGATGATGAGCAGTCGTCCAGCGACGAACGGTCCGAGGACGGCCACCTCGAGCGGGGCGAACCGACCGGCGAGATCGCCATCCGCGGCGAGCAGGTGTTCGTGGAGTACTACAACCGGCCGGAGACGAATGCGGAGGTCTTCGATGACTGGGAGGCGCGGAGCGCCTCCGGACGGTCGAGCGAGGAGCCTGGCGACTCGCGAGACGAGCAGGGATGGTTCTACACCGCGGACGTCGCCCGCGTCGACCGGGACGGCGACCTCTGGATCGTCGACCGGGCCGACGATATGATCATCTGCGGCGGGGAGAACGTCTACCCGACGTCGGTCGAGGACGCGCTCTATGACCACCCCGCCGTCGCCGAGGCGGCGGTCGTCGCCGCGCCCCACGAGGTGAAGGGCGAGGCGCCGGTCGCGTTCGTCGTCGCCGAAGAGGACGCCGATCCCACCGAGGAGGAGCTGCGCCGGTTCTCGCTCGAGCGGGTCCCGACGTACGCCCACCCCCGGCGGGTCATCTTCGTGGACGAGCTCCCCCGGAGCGCGACCCAGAAGGTCCAGCGCTACCGGCTCGAGGAACGCCTCGATGAGCACCTCGACGGTCCACTCGAACCCAGCGACCGGCTGTAGCTGTCAGGTGCGGGTGTCCGCTTGACACCGCCCGCTCCTCACGCGAGCCTCGACCCGGGGTTCCACGGGAGCGGTACACCTAAGGGCCAGCCAGCGGACCTACGCGTATGTCGATCGCCGAGTTCAGGGAGCAGCTCACGACGCCGTCGCTACGGACCGCGGGGGCCACGTTCGTCGCGTACGGGCTCATCCTCCTGGTGATGACCGTCGTCCTCTTCGGTCTCCCCTGGCTCGTCTTCTCGCTCCTGTGACCGGTCGGGTCTCGGCGAAATCGTCTCGGGAATAGCCCACCGTTCTACTCGGGGCAACTGTCGGTCCGAATCCGGGAGGGCGTTGTCTCAGTTCGGAGGAAGTGGGAAGCAAGTCCCAGTTCGGAGGAATCGGGAAGCTCGTCTTAGGTTACGTGAATGGAAAAACCGGCGTGACAGCAGGAACGGCTGGTGCAGGGATCGCGGACGGAACGCCTCAGGCGAAGGTGCGGGAGACGTCGTCGCCTTCCTCTTCGGTCTGCTGGATCTTCTCCCAGGCCAGCTCGAAGTCCTCGGTGGTGACCTCCTGGCGGTCGTCGCGGATGGCGTACATCCCCGCCTCGGTGCAGGTTGCCTTGATGTCCGCCCCGGATGCCTCCGAGGCGATCGCGGCGAGGTCGGCGAAGTCGACCTCGTCGGCGACGCTCATGCTGCGGGTGTGGATCTCGAAGATGATCTCGCGGCCCTCCTCGTCGGGGCGCGGGACCTCGATGAGCCGGTCGAACCGGCCGGGCCGGAGGATGGCCCGGTCGAGCATGTCGAAGCGGTTCGTGGCGGCGATGATCGAGATCTGGCCGCGCTCCTCGAAGCCGTCCATCTCCGCGAGCAGCTGCATCATGGTCCGCTGGACCTCCGCGTCGCCGGAGGTCTTGGACTCCGTGCGCTTGGCCGCGATCGCGTCGATCTCGTCGATGAAGACGACCGCGGGCTCCTGCTGGCGGGCCAGTTCGAAGAGGTCGCGGACGAGCTTCGCCCCCTCGCCGATGAACTTGTGGACGAGCTCCGAGCCGGCCATCTTGATGAACGTCGCGTCGGTCTGGTTGGCGACGGCCTTCGCGAGCATCGTCTTGCCCGTCCCCGGCGGGCCGTGCAGGAGGACCCCGGAGGGCGGGTCGATCCCCACCTCGTCGAACATCTCGGGGCTCTCGATGGGCATCTCGACGGTCTCGCGGACCTCCTCCATCTGCTCGTCGATGCCGCCGATGTCGCCGTAGGTGACGTCGGGCGAGTGCTCGACCTGCATCACGCGGGCGCGCACGTCGGTCTCGTCGCTGAGTTCCTTGACGATCGAGAGGGAGTTGTTGACCGCGACGCGCGCGTCGGGGGTGAGCTGGGTCCGCATGTCGTCGGTCACCTCCGTGAGCGCCTCCTGGTTGTTCCCGTGCTGCTTGATGATGACGCCCTCGTCGGTGATCTCCTGGACGGTGGCGACGAACAGCGGCGACTGCTTGAGCTTCTTGTTCTCGTGGGTCAGCCGCTCGAGCTTCTGCTGGTACTTGTTGTTCTCGGCGTTCGCGTCGAGCAGCTTGTCCCGCATCTCCTCGTTCTGCCGTTCGAGGATCTCCAGGCGCTCCTCCAGCGCCTGCACCTTCTCCTGCTGTGACGCGTCGTCCTTGTACGGAAGGTCGACGTCGTCAACAGTATCGGTCATCACCGGGTTCGTAGCGCCCGTAGTCATAAGAGGTTTCGGGTGGATTCACCCCGCCGGCGTCCCCGGGAAACCCGCCGTGTCAGCGCGTGACACCGTCGTTCCGCACCGCCCCGCGGACGGTGCCTGGCCCGCCGGCGCCCGGCCCGTTGAATTACCAACGAGCATAAAATAGAACAGTAAGTATTATCCCATTGCATCAGCAAGGGAGTCCACGATGAGTACGACCGAACTCGGTACGGACCCCGAACGGATCGGCTGGGAGGCCGTCGCGGACCTGCCGCCCAGCGCGAAGCTGGTCGCGAAGGTACTCGAGTACAACGACCGACTGACCCAGAGTCAGCTCGCCGAGGAGACGATGCTCCCCCCGCGGACGGTCCGCTACGCACTGACCCGACTCGAGGAGGTCGGCGCCGTCGACTCCCGGTTCTCGTTCACGGACGCCCGCAAACGGGTCTACACGCTCGGCATCGAGGCCTGAGTACCGGTCTCTTTCTGCGACGAGGCCAGACCGCCGGTCTCGTTCTGCGTCGAGGCAGGACCGTCGGTCTCATTCGACGACGAGGCCTGGCCCACATCCCCACCGACCCGCCCGATGGAGGACGGTTGCCTTCGAGTCGACCACCACTCCACGGCGACCGAACTCGCCGTTATCCGCACTCCCAGCGATCCGTACCCGAAGTAGTCCACACCCCTCCCGATCGATACCGGCAGCGATCGATGTCCGATATGCCAACCCCTTTTCCGCTCCGTGCTGACCGGGACGTATGGAGGGGGCCCTGGT
>SLIW01000413.1 GCA_007135435.1 Natronomonas sp. | reverse complement strand
CCACACGTCGATATCTCGCTCCCTGGCGGCATCGTGGGTGTTGGCCCGGTAATTCACGCCCTGTACATTCCCGGAGACGAAGACGTGTGCACGCCGTCGGCCGTAGGCTGTCATGGCCCTGCCTTCGTAAGGCGTCGACAAAAACCTCGGTCCTCGACCCGACCGGCCGACCAGCCCACCAACGGCTCGTCCGACGTCGGGAGTCGACGGCGTGAGCGGTTCGCAGGTCATCGTGGAAATGAGACCCCCTCCGCAAGCGCAACCGCCACCGCTACAGCAACCGCCACCGCTACAGCAACTGCCACCGCCACCGCTACAGCAACTGCCACCGCCACCGCAACAGCAACCACCACCACCACCGCAACAGCAACCACCACCGTTCAGCGGGTGACGCACCTCGCCGTCAGCCACCAGTCCGCAGGTGGTGGAAGACGTACGTCTGGGCGTAGCCGGCGAACTCGCCGCCGAACTGTTCGCGGATCGCCCGGGATGTCGCCTCGTAGGAGTCCCGGTCGCAGTGGGGGTAGTGCTCGGCGATGGCACGCCGGATCCAGGTGTCGAGCGGGACGGCCTCGAGGTACCCCAGAGAGAAGAGGAGGACGCAGTCGGCGACCTTCTCGCCGACCCCGACGAACCGCGTCAGCCACTCGCGGGCGGCCTCGTAGTCGAGGTCCTGGGCCTCCTCCGGTCGTGCCTCGCCGGTGGCGACCATCTCGGCGGTCCGCCGGACGTACGGCGCACGGTACCCGAGCGACAGCGACCTGAGCTCCCGCTCGGTCGCCTCCGCGAGTCGTTCGGGGGTGGGGTAGGCCGCGTACTCCCGGCCGTCGAAGCGCACCGTCTCGCCGTAGGCCTCGGCGAGGGCGACCTGCATGTCGAAGATCCGGGAGACGTGCATCTGCGCCGAACAGATGAACGAGACCAAACAGGCGAACGGGGGGTCGCGGACCAGCCGGAGCCCCCGGTGGGCCTCGTAGGCGGCGTCGACGAGGTCGTCGTCGGGGGTGTTGGAGACGATGGCCTCGAGGTCGTCGTCGAGCCGGAGCAGCTCCGCGATCCGGTCGGGGGCGTACGGCGTCGACGCCTCCCACTCGAGTCTGCCGTCAACCTGGCGGACGCGCAGCACCTCGGCCTCGTTGGTCCGGGTCGTCGACGCTGGGAGGACGGTGTGGTACCATCCGTCGCCGCTCGCCCCCTGCTCGTACGTGCGACCGTCGTCCCGTCGCCACAGATAGGACTGCCCGCTCTCGAGGGTCGCCCGCAGATCGAGGCCGCCGTCGAGGTCGTCGATGCGTCGACTCCCGGTGTCCATGCCACTGCGAGGACCGCCACCGCTTTCGGCCTTTCGAGTCAGTCGTCGGTCGTCGAGCAGTCGGATCGTCGCGCAGTCGGATCGTCGAGCAGTCGGTCCCTCGAGTCGGCCAGTCGACGATCCATCGGGACGGCCAGTCGTCGAATCCCCGGGAAGGGCCACGGGAGTTGGAGCCCGCAAGACGTGCGGAGCACCCTCGTTGAGCAGGGAGGCTTGCATTCGAAAGTTCCCGGGCGAAAGTTCTTGTCCGTGGGGTTGTAACGCACCCGCATGGACTGCCGAGTCGTCGTCGAAGCCGCCGTCCCGGTGTACGACGTGGAAACGGCGGACGAGGCGGTGCGGATAGCGATATCCAAGACGGGGGAGATGCTGAACCCGGACCTGAACTACGTCGAGATCAACATGGGGGCGCGGAGCTGTCCACACTGCGGCGAGGAGTCGGACCCGGCGTTCATCGCCGCCGACGAGGGGCTCGTCGCCCTCGAGCTGGAGATGACCGTCTTCAACGTCGAGCGTGACGAACACGCCGCCCGGATAGCCCGCAAGGAGATCGGCCAGCGTCTCCGGAACATCCCCCTCGAGATCCTCGAGGTCGAGGTCATCGAGGAGGACGAGCCGGAGGTAGACGAGCCGGAGGAGGACGACGAGGAAGCCGACGCAGACGAGGCGGCCGACGCGGAGGAGGCGACCGAGTCGACGGGAGCAGACGGCCCGGAGGGCGAATCCGATGTGGAGGAAGACCGCAGGGTCGACGATGCGGACGACGAGGAAGACGTCGCGGCTGACACCGGTGCCGAAGACGAGTCGGTGGACTCCGAGGCCGAACCCGACACGGGAGCGACAGACGAGACGAACGAGGAGGACGACGACGTCCTGCCCGAGTTCGAGGACCTGATGGACGACGGGTAGCAGCCCGACCTAGGGAGACGATCGGGGGGACTGCTAGGGACACATCCTCGCCCCACTAGCAGGTGATACATTCGAGCCGGGATTCCGATGGACCATTCAGCGCCGAGTCACAGCACGATCCGGGTTAGCAGGCTGAAGAACCGTCCACGGGGCGTTCGTGCGATTGGGGGGAGTGGGGGACCGATCCCCCAGTCGGTCCGGTCAACGGTGGTCGTAAATAGAAAACGGTAGCCGTAGGGAGGACGTATGGAGTACGGTACGTTGGAGAAGTCGTTCGCTGATTCAGTCCGCGGCCGCAGAGACGGGGCGTTCGGTGCCCTCGTCGATCTCGTGGGTGATGCCGTCCGCCAGCGCGAACACCGCCATCTTGTGGTCGGTCTTCGACTTGTGGATGGACGTCGGTCGGACCCCGAGCTCTACGTACTCGTTGTGTTCGATTTCACTGTCTGTTACCTGCTCGTAGTGGTTACATACCTCGGCAAGCAGGCCGTGGAGATGGATGAGCTCCTGCTTTTTCATGGTCACTTCGGCGTAGCGACTCGGGATATATAGAACTATCCCGACACTGGTTAACACATACCTTCGGTAGAGGCCGCCTGCGACTCGTTCGTGGAGTTCTCGCGATTCGACAACGAACGCGTACATTAGTAAAAGGTTTTTCAGAATGGGGAGTGAACCGACACATATGGAGTACGACGAGCAACTGGACCGGGCACTCGAGAAGACCCCGGACATCGAGGGGTCCGCGAGCCGGTTCTCGATCCCGGACCCGGAGGTGCGCCCCGAGGGGAACGTCACCGTCTACGAGAACTTCCAGGACACGCTCGACGCACTCGACCGCGAGGTGGCCCACGTCAGGCGCTACCTCCAGAACGAGCTCGGCACGAGCGCCAGCATCGACGAGCGGGGTCGCCTACGACTGACCGGCGAGTTCCGTACGGAGCGGGTCGCGGACGCCCTCGAGGAGTACGCCGACGGGTACGTCCTCTGTGCGGAGTGTGGCCTGCCCGACACCAGAATCGAACGCGAGAGCGGGGCCGAGCTGCTACAGTGCGACGCCTGCGGAGCCCGGTCGGCCGCCGGGACCTGATCGGTCCCAGACCGGCCAGGGACCGTCCACGGATCGGTGGGCACCCGTCGATCGGGGTGGCTTCACCGGGTATCCACGACGTTATCGACGGTCGTTCTCCGTAAGACCAACCTAATTGATCGAATCAGGAAGCCGCCTCGCCATCTGGCGAGAATCTGATCCAGGCGTTCGACGCGATCGGTGGCCCTGCGGTCAGGTACGTGATCGCTCCGCGAGGCATCCAGATCGTTCACCCATCCGCCTCGTCCGCGGAGGATCGCCTCGCCCGGCCCCCAGCTTCAGCGGGGATCGACGTCCTCGCTCCAGGTGAACTCGCCGTCGAGGATCACCGGGAAGTGGCCCGTCGAGAGGTACTCGTCGAACGCCTCCGGGGAGACGACCCGCTCCGGGAGCGTCCGCGGCGAGAGGTAGACGTCCTCGCAGTCGCGGATGGCCGGCCTGAACTGCGTCCCCATGCCCGCCCAGCGGGTGGGGAAGGTGGTGATCGAGAGCCGGTAGGCCGCCGGAACGCGGTCGGCACTGGCGGGCGTCCGTTCGGCGACGTCTGCGTCGGTCCGGCCGTCGACCGCGGGGCCGGGCTCACCGTCGACCGCGGGGCCGGGCTCACCCCCCGCCTCCGCGGCCGTGTCCGGGTCGATCGACTCCGCCTCCGCGACGAGGGGGACGTAGCCCCACGCCTGCGAGATGTCGGCGTTGCCGTCGCCGACGACGAGGTACTGGGACCCGACGATGCTCCGGTCCTTCGCGACGGTCAGCGCCGACCGGAGCGGGAAGCCGAAGTTCAGCAGGCGGGCCATCGTGCTGCCGATCCTGACCGCACCGCTGTTGACGACGTCGTCGAGGGTGACCACGCCCGCCACGGCGCCCTTCCGGATCAACTCGACGCCCTGCTCGTAGGAGCGACAGGCGTTCAGGAACGCCACGTCGACGTCGACACGCTCGAGGGTCGAGACGTCCAGGACGCCGTCGGTGCACTCGAAGCCCTCCTCGGTGACGTGGCCGATGTAGTGGAAGAAGTCGATGTCGGAGCCGAGGACGAGCTCGAGGCGGTCGGTCGTCAGCCCCTCGTAGAACGTGACGTCGAACGGGAGGTCCCGCCTGGAGCCGTACACGTCGCGGACGACGTTCCGCTCCTCGAGCATCTCCTCGTCGTTGCAGACGACGACGATGTCGACGTCTCGCTCCCGGGGGTCGCGCCCCAGCCGGTTGCGGAACGCCTCCGGCATGGCCTTGCTCATCCCGGGGGCGATCCCGTCGCCCACCCAGGTCTCCTCGACGGCACGTCCGCCGCCACGGCCCGCCCACACGGAGTGGCGGTCGGCCTGCCGTGGTCCGCCCGTGTCCGACCGATAGAGCGGGCGGGCGTCGTTCCGCAGGCCGCCGTCCGTGATCCCCACGGTCGCGGTCTCCAGATCGGCGTCACCGGGTCCGCCGGGACCGGTGGCCCGTGCACACCGGACGACCGCGAGGTCGCTCACCAGGAAGGGGATCGTCTCGACGTTGGCGGCGGCGGCCTGGACGTGCGCGACGAGCTTCCAGTCCGGGAGGTACGGCTCGATCCGCTCGTAGTCGACGGACTGGTACGCCCGGAGTCGCTCGGCTGGCGAGCACCCGTGGAGCTCGTCGAGGTCCACCGAGAGCTCCTCCTCGAGCGCCGGCGCGAGCTCCCGTCGTTCCCACAGCGGGATCCGCCGGGGGCCGACCGTCCGCACGAGGCAGTCCAGGAAGAACGTCCGCTTGAGCAGCTGTTCCACGGCGGTCTCGAGGTCCGGCCCCGCCGGCAGGGGGTAGGCCTCGTCGCCGACGACGAGTCGCGGCTCCGCCGCGGGACCGACCGATGCGCCGAGGTAGTAGGCGAGGGGGCTGACGACGAAGACCGACGCCAGCGTCGGGGGGACCTCGAGGCGGACCTCGTCGTCCGGGGGTTGCAGGCCGCCGGGGATCGACAGCGCCTCGCCGAGCTCGAGCGCGGGCGGGTGCCCCCGGAGGGTCGGGTAGGACCGTTCGCTCGAGGTCGTCTTGAGCGCGCTGCCGAACGTCGAGACGGCGCTCATGAGGTCGCGCGGGTCGTCGGTGGTCGTCACGGTGGCCGCGGGCTGTTCGTGGAACGACCTGGCGCCGACGGACACCGTGGTGGGCTCGGGGAAGCGGATCTCGGACTGGTTGACGCCGTTCTCGATCTCGAAGGGACCGTCGACGTCGACGTAGAGCTTGACCGGGCCCGTCATCTCGATCGAGTGGGCCCCTCCGTCGAACCGCTCGACCTCGAACATCTGGACCTCGCTCACGTCGGAGCCCCCGTGGACGTACGTGGCGGCCTGCGGGGTGACGGTCAGCCCGGTCGTCGAGAAGCGCACCGCGACGTCGACGGGGTACCGGAACCGGTCCGGGTCAGCCGGCTCCGGGGTGACGGCGGTCTCGGTCAGGAGCTCACAGCGGCGCCGCTCGATGCGGTCGTCGATACAGATCCCGTCGTGGTCCGTGAGCGTCTCCACCGACACGCGGGCCGCGTACTCCCGGCACGAGTCATCCGACGGTCCCATCCGATGGTCCATAGCGAGGACGGCTCGAAAAAGTTATCGGCGGGGTGCCCGCGAACCCGAGCCTGAGCCCGAACCCGAACCCGAACACCAGCCCGAACCCGAACCCGAACATCAGCCCGAACCCGAACCCGAACACCACCCTGAGCCCCAGCGCAACGCGTCTTCCGACTGGATCCATCCTCGTCCTCCCGGCAGTG
>SLIW01000192.1 GCA_007135435.1 Natronomonas sp. | reverse complement strand
GATTCCGGTCAGGTTTCGATTCCGGTCAGGTTTCGATTCCGGTCAGGTTTCGATTCCGGTTCAGATTTCATTCCGGTTCAGGTTCCGATTCCGGTCCTTGGATTGCGCCGGTGGTTTGCCCATGCCGACGCCCGGTGACCGTCACCCCAGGACGACACCGGGAGACCATCGCGCAGGCGCTCGTCGACCCGCTCGTCTTCAACGGACCTGCAGTGCGTGGTGCAACACCTATATCTGAGCGAGGGCTAGTCGGACGGGAGCGAACGATGTACATCGACAGCACGCGGCACCTGCAGCTCGACCGCGAGAGCCGGGGGACGCGGTACTACCGCAACGCCGTCGAGCGGCACTGGGATCCGTTCGACATCGACCTGGACCGCGATCGCGAGGCGCTCGTCGCCCACCTCCGCGAGGTCGACGATCCGGAGCAGCACTTCGACGGCATGAAGATGGGGGTCGCCCGGTTCGGCGCCGGCGAGCAGGCCGTCACGGAGGACCTCGCACCGCTGGCGGTCGCCCTCGACGACATCGACGACCAGATGTTCGTCACGACCCAGCTCTACGAGGAGGCCAAGCACACCGACCACTTCGACCGCTACTGGCGGGAGGTCGTCCACCCCGTCGAGGAGGAGCTCGGCCTCGAGCAGTCCTCCCCGACCGACCCGAAGTGGTTCAACGAACCCTACCACGACCTCTTCGAGCGCAACGAGGAGGCGATGTACGCGCTCCTCGACGACCCGACGCCGGAGGACTTCGCGCGGGCGTACTGCCACTACCACCTCGTCGTCGAGGGCATCCTCGCCCAGACCGGCTACTACGGGATGCAGCAGTCCTACGGGAAGGACACATACACGGAGCTCCCGTACCTGCCGGGGCTCTACGAGGGGTTCACCCTCATCCGCCAGGACGAGGGCCGCCACGTGGGCTTCGGGATGGGGAAGCTCAAGGAGCTCGTCCACGAGGAGGCGGTGGACCCGGGGCTGCTCGACGAGACGGTGAACGAGCTGCTGCCGCTCGTCAACGGCATCGCCGCCAACCCCGAGGACCAGTACGTCGAGGACGTCGGGATCTCCCCGGAGGAGCTCCAGCGGTTCGCCGCCGAGAAGCACGTCCAGCGGATGGAGCAGATCAAGGACGCCGCCCAGGACGTCCCCGACCTGGACTCGCTGACCGAGCTCGAGGGCGTCGGGGACGACTGACGCAACGCCTTCTTTCCTTCCTCCTTCCTTCCGTCCTTCCATCCTTCCGAACCGTTCAGTTCCGGCCTGTTCTCCATACCCTCCCCGGGGGCGATCCACGGGAACCTATCCCGGGCTACTCCCGACGGCCGGTTCGACAGTGCCGTATCGGGCGACCCGGTCGCCCGGAGAGACCCACACCTATACATCGGGCACGAGAAGTCGGCCGCATGAACCTCGAGGCCACCTTCGGGACCCGGAGGCCGATCGTCGGGATGGTCCACCTGCCGCCACTGCCGGGGTCGCCGGGCGCCGGCGACGCCGAGATCGGTTCGGTCGTCGAGGGCGCGCTCGCCGACGCGCGGGCGCTCGAGGCGGGCGGCGTCGACGGCCTGCTGGTGGAGAACTTCGGCGACGCGCCGTTCTACCCCGACGACGTGCCGAAGCACACCGTGGCGGCGATGACGCGGGTCGCGTCGGCCGTCGTCCGCGAGGTCGACCTCCCCGTCGGGGTCAACGTCCTGCGGAACGACGCCGCGGCCGCGCTGGCGGTCGCGACGGCGGTCGGCGGCGCGTTCGTCCGGGTGAACGTCCACACCGGCGCTCGGGTCACCGACCAGGGGATCATCGAGGGCCGGGCCCACGAGACGCTACGCCTCCGGGAGCGGCTCGCCCCCGGCGATGGCGACGACGCCGACGGCGACGCCAACTCCAGGGAGGCCGGGGGTCGGGTGGCCATCTGGGCCGACGTCGACGTCAAGCACTCCGCACGGCTCGGGGAAGGCTCGCTCCGGCAGGACGTCTCGGAGGCCGTCGAGCGCGGTCTCGCGGACGCGGTCGTCGTCAGCGGTCCCGCCACCGGGGCGGAGGTGGAGGCCACGGCGCTCCGTGGGGTCCTCGACGCCCTGGAGGCCCTCGACCGGTCGGTGCCGGTGATCGTCGGGAGCGGCGTCTCGTCCGACGACGTCGCCGACCTGCTCGCCGACGCCGACGGCGTCATCGTCGGGACGGCGCTGAAGGAGGGCGGCGAGACGACCGCGCCCGTCTCCGAGACACGGGTGGCGTCCCTCGTCGACCGGGCCGACGAGGTGCGGTGATCCGTCGGCAGTCTGTCGTCGATCCCCCTGTCGGACCCGCCAAGGGGTGGTCCATCCGGAGGACGGCCGGGGGTACGCCATCGATTCATCTTCGGGACGATCGAAGCACCCTGGTGAGCACGGCGTAACACGATAGCAATACGTTCGTAATACGATAGTAATACGACCACGGGACGGCCCGTCCGTGTGCGGGACGGTCGCCACGCCATCGCGCCCGCCGGCGCCGCCAGTATTCCCTGACGGCGCCGCCAGTGTTTCCTGACGGCGAGGCCAGCGTAGCCTGACGGCGACGCCAGCGTTCCCTGGCGACACTGTCGAGGCTCCCCGGTGGCGCCCGGCATCGACCAGGTGACAGCGTTTTTCTCCACCCGGCGCGAACGGCGACCATGGTCGACTCGGTGCTGTACGTGGTCCGGAACGAACCCGACCCCGACTGCGAGTACCACTGCGACGCGCTGGCCGCCCGGTTCCCCGGGGCGACGGAGGTCGACTTCCCCGCCGGCGAGCGGTTCGACGTCGAGGACGCCGACGGGGTCGTCCTCACCGGGAGCACGGCGGGTGTCTACGAGGCCGACGAGCGACCCTGGATCGCCGACCAGGAGGCACTCGTCCGCGAGCTCGTCGCCCGGGGGGTCCCGACCCTCGGCGTCTGCTTCGGCCATCAGGTCGTCAACTCGGCGCTCGGGGGGACCGTCGAGCACGTCGGCCGGGACGCGGGACTCGTCGAGGCGGACCTCGCGGCCGACCCGCTGTTCGACGGCGTCGACCCGGTCGTCACCTCGCTCCACGGCGACAACGTCACCGAGCTCGGCGAGGGGATGGAGGTCATCGCCTCGGCGGACCACGCCCCCATCTACGGCACGCGCCACCGGACGTCGCCGGTGTGGACCGTCCAGTTCCACCCGGAGATCACGGAGGCCCACCGCGAACGGCTCGTCGCGGACTTCGGCTGGGACCCGGGCGAGTTCTCCTTCGACGACGTCACGGCAGAACGGATCTTCGAGAACTTCGAGGCGCTCGTCGAGGACGCAGCGCCACGCGCCACCGGGTGAGTGCGCGGGGCGTTTCGGGCGTCTGCCGACCGTTCACCGACCGACTCGATTGCGGAGCGGCGCCAGACCCGGGCGACCGTCGCGCCACCACACGACCAGCGCCGCCGCGAGGACGAGGAAGTCGACCCACATCGTCGTCACCGTCACCCCGGCGACCTCGAACAGTGGCTTGTACCCCACGTATGGCGGCGAGTGGGTGACCGGCCACAGGAGGAACCCGAGTTCGTCGAACTGCCCGAACAGGATGGGCGGGACGGCGTCGGTCGCGGCGTGCGACAGGAGGCCGAACGCGAACGCCCCGCCCACGTGGTCGGGCAGCGACGACCTCCGGACGGCCACGATCGCCACCACCGACAGCGGGACCAGGAAGATCAGCGAGTGCCCCAGGACCCGCCCACTCGGGACGTCCAGGAGGCCGTAGTGGTAGAGCGGCTTGTCGACGAGGTCCGGCAACAGTGCACCGACGACCAGCGCGAGCGTCGCGCCGTCGCTCGGCGTCCGGCGGTCGGTGTCGGCCAGCCGGAGCCAGGCCGCGTACAGCAGGTACGCGGCCCCAGGGTGGGTCACCGGATGCATGGGTAGCCCTACCGGCCGCCGATTGAACTGGATTTCGCCGGTCGGGACCGCCCGTCGTGTCCGTCGGGCGCATCGGATCGTTCCCAGCGTCCCCGCACTGCACGAACCGTTCGGGGCCGGTCACTCGTCACCGACGAAGACCGTCCGCAGACGGTCGCCGCAGTGCGGACAGCAGAGTGTCTGCCACTTCTCCGGGTCGAGCCCGCCGTAGGTCTCGCGTCGCCGGGCGTCCGACGACGGGACCTCCCGGTCGCAGGTGTCGCAGGCCAGCGTCTCCGGGACTCCCATCACGTCCGGTAGTAGGGACGGCGCCCGCAGAAGTCTGGCGGTCAGGCGGGCAGCTGGCCTGAGCCGGTGATGATCCGACGGTCGGATCGACACGCTCCGTGGTCGACCGTGCCGTCGGCCTGCTATGCTGTCGGCCGACCGTGTCGTCGGCCGAACGCTCATGTGCCGGCGGCGAGTGACCCTGACATGGCGACCGTCGACGGCGTCGACCACGGGCAGGCACGGGTCAACGGGACGAAACTGCACTACGTGACGGCCGGGGACGAGTCGGCCGACCCGCTGGTGCTCTTGCACGGCTGGCCGCAGACCTGGTACGAGTGGCGACACGTGATCCCCGCGTTCGCCGAGGAGTACGCCGTCGTCGCGCCGGACCTGCGGGGGATGGGCGACTCGCGGGCGCCCCGCGAGGGCTACGACAAGCGGACCGTCGCGACGGACGTCCGCGAGCTGGTCCGGGAGCTCGATTTCGACGGCCCCGTCGCCCTGGTGGGCCACGACTGGGGGATGCCGACCGCCTACGCCTACGCCGCGGCGTACCGCGAGGAGGTGTGGGCGCTGGCGGTCCTCGAGGCCGGCCTCCCCGGCATCAACCCCGAGGGGAAGCGCAAGCTGTGGCACACCCGGTTCCACGAGATCCGCGATCTCCCCGAGCGGCTGGTCTCCGGGCGCGAGGAAGTGTACCTCTCGTGGTTCTACCGGGAGGGCGCCTACGATCCGTCGGCGATCGACCGGGAGGCCCGCGAGGAGTACCTCCGGTGTTACGCGGCGCCGGGTGGCCTGCGCGGTGGGTTCGAGTACTACCGCGCGTGGGACGACGACGCCGAGCAGTTCCGCGAGTACGCCGAGGAACCCCTGGAGGTCCCCGTGCTGGCACTGGGCGGCGAGGCGTCGTTCCGCGAGCTCCCGATCCGGGACATGGAGGCGGTCGCCGCGGACGTCGACGGCGAGGTCGTCGAGCGCGCCGGCCACTGGCTCCCCGAGGAGCGTCCGGCGTACCTCGCGGAGCGGGTGCTCGAGTTCCTCGAGGACGCCCGGTAGGATCGACGGCCAGATAGCTCCAGTCCCGGTGACCGGTCTCGCTGTCACGGCTCGCCGGAGTCGCGGGATACATCAGCGTCGACGGCGACGTTCCGACGATGGCGACGGTCGACGCCGAGGACAACGTCTTCGAGGTCTACCGTGACCGCGTCGAACGACCGCTCACGCGGCTGTTCCGCGTCTACGGGATCCCCGAGATCGAGTGGTTCACCGTGGGCATGGCAGCGAACGTCGTCGCCCGCGTGGCGAGCCTGCTGCCGCCGCTGGTCCTCGGGGTGGCCATCGACGCGGTCTTCATCGGCGAACAGGAATTCACGCTCCCGCTGCTACCCGACGCGTGGGTGCCGGCGACCCAGACCGGCCAGTTCTGGTTCTCGGTGTGGCTCATCGTCGGCGCCTTCGTCGTGACGGCGGTCTTCACCTGGATCTACGGCGTCGCCGCCAACACCTTCGCCCACCGGGTGATGCACGAGGTCCGCACCGACAGCTTCGCGACGATGCAGCGCCTGGACATGCCCTTCTTCGACGACAAGCAGACCGGCGAGGTCATGAGCGTCCTCAACAACGACGCCTCGAACCTCGAGGTCTTCCTGGACAACGCCCTGCAGAACTCCGCCCGGCTGGGGGTCATGGTCCTCGGCATCGCCGCCGTGCTGTTCTACCTCAACTGGCAGCTCGCGCTCGTGACCCTGGTGGTGATCCCGGCGATGGTCGGGTTCACGCTGTGGTTCATGAAGGCCGTCGAGCCGCGGTACGTCGAGCAGCGCGCGAGCATCGGCGACCTGAACACCCGCCTCGAGAACAGCCTCAGCGGCGTCGAGCTCGTGAAGG
>SLIW01000520.1 GCA_007135435.1 Natronomonas sp. | reverse complement strand
GCCGAAGACGTACTCCTCGGCGCCGAGCAGCGCGCCGACGGCGACGTCCTGGCCGGTCTTCATGCCGCCGTCGACGGCGACGCGGATGCGCGAGCGCAGCCCCGTCGAGCAGAGCATCTGGTTGGCCTCCGCGAGGCCCAGCTCCCAGGGGAGCCCGGCGTTCTTGATGCTCGTCCGCGGCGAGGCGCCGGTGCCCCCGGAGTGCCCCGAGATGTGGACGACGTCGGCGTTGGCCTTGGCGACGCCGGCGGCGATGGTGCCGATGCCCGCCTCGGAGACGAGCTTGACGTTGACGTCGGCGTCCGGGTTCGCCGCCTTCAGGTCGTGGATGAGCTGCTTGAGGTCCTCGATGGAGTAGATGTCGTGCAGCGGCGGCGGCGAGATGAGGCCCACCCCGGGCGTGGAGTAGCGGACGTGGGCGATCATCTCGTTGACCTTCGAGCCGGGGAGCTGGCCGCCCTCGCCGGGCTTGGAGCCCTGCGCCATCTTGATCTGGAGCTCGTCGGCGCTCGTGAGGTACTCGGAGGTGACGCCGAAGCGCCCCGAGGCCACCTGCTTGACGTTGCACTCCTTCTCGGTCCCGAAGCGCTCGGGCGGCTCGCCGCCCTCGCCGGTGTTCGACTTCGCGCCGAGGCGGTTCATCGCGATGGAGTTGTTCTCGTGGGCCTCCGGCGACAGCGACCCCAGGCTCATCGCCGCCGTCGAGAACCGCTTCACGATCTCCTCGACCGGCTCGACCTCCGCGAGGGGGACCGGGGAACGACCGGCGGCGCCATCGGCGCCGGCACTGGCGCTGGCACTGGCGCTGGCACTGGCGCTGGCACTGGCGCTGGCACTGGCGTTGGTGCCGGCGTCGGTGTCACCTTCGGTGTCGAACTCCAGGAGCCCGCGGAGGGTCTGGAGCCGCTCGGTCTGGTCGTTCATCAGCTCGGCGAACTCCCGGTACTGCTCGTAGTCGCCCTGCCGGACCGCCTGCTGGAGCGTCCCGACCGTCTTTGGATTCCACTCGTGGTAGATGCCCGACGAGCGATGCTCGTACTCGCCCTGGTGCTCCAGTTCCGGTTCGCCGTCGGGGTCCTCCGACGCGTCCGCCCCGAAGGCGACCGCGTGGCGGCTCCGGAGGTCCGCCTCCACGTCGCCGACGTCGACGCCCTCGGTGCGGGCGGTCGTCCCCTCGAAGTACTCGGCGACGAAGCCCGAGTCCAGGCCCACGGCCTCGAAGATCTGGGCGCCCTGGTAGGACTCGACCGTCGAGATGCCCATCTTCGCCATCGTCTTCAACAGGCCGTCCTCGAGCGCGGTGACGTACGCCCGGATCGCCTCGCCCTCGTCGGCGCCGTCGGGGCCGGCGACGACGTCGGCGATGGCCTGGTAGGCGAGGTAGGGGTTGACGGCGCCGGCGCCGTAGCCGATGCACGTGGCGACGTGGTGGACGGCGCGGGGGTCGCCCGACTCCAGGACGAGCCCCACGTGGTTGCGGAGGCCGTTCCGCACGAGGTGGTGGTGGACGCCGCCGATCGCCAGCAGCGCGGGGATGGGGATCGCGTCCTCCCCGGCCGTCCGATCGGAGAGCACGATCACGTCGTGTTCCTGCGCGGCCGCGGTCGCCTCGGCGCGGACGTCCTCGACGGCCGACTCGAGATCGGTCGACGGGTCGAACGTGATGTCGAGGACGTACGAGGACAGCCGGGCCGTCTCCGCCCCGTCCAGCCCCTTGATCGCCGCGGTCTGGGCATCCGTCAGGATCGGCGAGTCGAGGACGAGCTGGCGGGCGTGTTCGGGCGTCTCGTCGAGCAGGTTGCGCTGGTGGCCGAGCCGCGACTCCAGCGAGGTGACGAGCTCCTCGCGGATGTAGTCGAGCGGCGGGTTGGTCACCTGGGCGAACAGCTGCTTGAAGTAGGTGAACAGCGGGCGGTTGAACTGCGAGAGCACCGACAGCGGCGTGTCGTCGCCCATCGAGCCCACGGGGTCCTTCCCGTCGCGGGCCATCGGCTCGATGAGGTGGGTCATCTCGTCGTGGGTGTAGCCGTACAGGGCCTGGTGGCTCCGGAGGCCGTCGACCGGGTCGCGTGGGAGCGGATCCTCGTCGGTGCCGGGCGCGACGTCGTGGACGCCGACCTGCTCGCGGGCGACCCACTCGGCGTACCGCTCGTCGACGAGGTCGTCGAAGATCTCCGCGTCGGGGACGACCCGGCCCTCGCCGGGATCGGCGACGAACAGCTGGCCGGGCTGGAGCCGGTCGCGGCGTTCGATCTCGCCGAAGTCCGGCTCGAGGGCGCCCGCCTCGCTGGCCATGATCAGCGTGTTGTCCGTCGTGACGTCGTACCGGCAGGGGCGCAGGCCGTTGCGGTCGAGGACGGCGCCGACCCGCTCGCCGTCGGTGGCGGCGACGAGCGCCGGGCCGTCCCACGGCTCGAGCAGCGAGGCGTGGTAGTCGTACCACTCCCGGCGCTCGCGGGGCACGCGGTTGGCCTCGCCGCGCCACGCTTCCGGGATGAGCATCCGGAGCGCGTGCGGCAGCTCGCGGCCTCCCTGCATGAGCAGCTCGAGGGCGTTGTCCACCGACGCCGTGTCGGACTGGTCGGGGTCGTCGATGACGGGGAGGATGGCCTCGACGTCGTCGCCGAAGTCGGGGTGCGCGAGGTCGTCCCCGCGGGCGCGCATCCAGTTGATGTTCCCCTGGATGGTGTTGAACTCGCCGTTGTGGATGATCCGTCGGTACGGATGAGCGAGGTGCCACGCGCCGAGGGTGTTCGTCGAGAACCGGGCGTGGACCATCACGAACGTCGAGCGGACCCGCTCGTCGGTGAGGTCGGGGTAGTACTCGGGGAGCTGATCGGTGGTGAGCAGGCCCTTGTAGACGACCGTCTTCCGGTCGAGCGAGCAGACGTAGAACCGCGCGAACCCCTCCGGGCGGCGGGCCTCGATCGTCTTCTCGAGGTCACGGCGGCCGACGTAGAGCGCGCGGTCGAACGCGTCGGCCTCGAGGGGCGACCGGACGAAGCACTGGGCGACACGCGGCTCCGAGTCGAGGGCGGTCTCCCCCAGCGACGCGTTGTCCGTGGGGACCTCCCGCCAGGCGAAGACGTCCAGGTCGTGGTCGGCGAGGACGTCCTCGACGAGCGCCCGGAGTTCGGCCGCCGCCCCGGGCTCCCGGGGGAGGAACAGCGAGCCGACGGCGTAGTCGCCGGGTGCGGGGAGTCCGTCGATCCGGTCGGCGAAGAAGTCGTGTGGCGTCTGGAGCACGATCCCGGCGCCGTCGCCGGTGTTCTCCTCGGCGCCGGTCGTGCCGCGGTGTTCGAGGTTGGCGAGCAGTTCGAGTCCGTCGGCGACCGTGCCGTGGGTGGCGTCGCCGTCGAGGTCCATGACGACGCCGACGCCACAGCTGGCCCGCTGGTCGTCGGGGTCTACGAGGCCCGCCGGACCCGCGGGTGATGTCGATGGCGCTGGCATTGGGCGGACTGGACGATTCGGCAATAAGAGGGTTTCCTACAATGACTATATGTTCCTTTACCCCATACAAGGATATATAAGGCACGTCGGTCGCCATGGTGTGCGATCGGCAGTACGCACCGAACGCCGGCGAGAACCCGCCGACTCCCGCTCCAGTGACCCCCGTCCTGTCACGTCCGCTTCAGTCACGTTCCCTCCAGCAGTCCCTCGACCATCGCCGCGACCTCCGCCAGTTCGTCCTCGTTCACGCCGTGCCCCATCCCCTCGTAGATGCGGGTCGTCACGTCGCCGCCCAGCTCCTCGAGGACCGCGGCGGTCTCGTGGACGCGCTCCGCTGGGATGTGCGGGTCGACGTCGCTACAGCCCAGGAAGACCGGCGTCCCGCCGAGGTCGCCTTCGTTACCGCTCGTGTAGTCCGCCGCTTCGACGCTGTCGCCAATGAGCCCGCCGCTCAGGACGGCCAGGCCCCCGTATCGCCGGGGGTTCCGGGCGACGAACTCGCTCGCGAGGCAGGCGCCCT
The DNA here is from genome assembly GCA_007135435.1 of Natronomonas sp. Taxonomy (GTDB): domain Archaea; phylum Halobacteriota; class Halobacteria; order Halobacteriales; family Haloarculaceae; genus Natronomonas. Next base: position 2,091 of record SLIW01000520.1, on the reverse strand, counting down.
GGGAGAAGCCCAGCAGCTTGACGCGCTCGGTCGGGATACCCGCCTCGTTCGCCCTCGATACCGCGTTCGCTATAGCCTGGAGGCCGGACGACCGACCGGGCTCGTTCCGCTCGCCCGGCGCGAGGAACGATTCGGGGTACCACGTGTTGCGCGCGGCCTGCGGCGCCAGGAGCGCGAGCCCCTCGCGGTGGACCTCCCGGCCCATCCCGAGGATGCTCCGGGCGGTCGCGCCGCGGCCGTGAAGCAGCACGAGCGCCGCCTCGGCCTCCTCGAGCGGCGTCCCGTCGGTCGCGAGCGGCTGATCCTGGTGCAGGCCGGTCATGGCTGGACTCCAGCGGCTCCAATCACGGGACCACTACACCCCCCAGTGGCAAGAATTCCCCCGGCTGGACTGGCCGATGCTGGCCGGCGCCGTCCGGTACCGTCGTCCGGTACCGCCGTCCGATACCGCTGGCCGGTACCCCTGTCCGATACCACTGGCCGGCGCCGTCCGGTACCGGTGTCCGGTACCGTCGTCCGGTACCGCCGACCACCGTATCGGGGCGTCTCGACGGTGCGAAGGCGAACACCTTTGGGTTCTCGGGGACGAGCGTAGTATAGCCCCTCCGCGGGAAGGTCCGGGAGGACCCAGGGTGGACATGACTCGCGACGACCCGGAGAAACTGGTCGAGCGCCTCATCTTCGAGGTCCTCGTCGACGAGGACCACGACGTCATCGAGGAGCTCTTCGTCCCGTCGTTCGACGAGCCGGTCCCGACGATCGGCGGCGGGCTCGCCGAGAGCCTCGCGGAGGTCCGGGCGAGCTACGAGGAGTTCCACGAGCACGTCTCGATATCCGACGTCGAGCTCCTCAGCGTCCACGCCTCTGAGACGGAGGTCCTGGCCCTCTGGTCCGGCGTGACCGAGTACCGGGAGACCTACCGCGGGATCCAGCCGACCGGCAAGTCGAAGCGCCACCACACCCTCACCCGTGCCCGCCTCGACGGCGGACGCATCGCTTCCGTCCAGCAGCTGCGCGACACCCTCGAGACGATCCCCCCGGCGGCGCGCGTCGCCCACACCTCCGCGCTCTCGATGCTCGATACCGGGGTCGTCGCCGTCGACAACCAGGGAGCCGTCGTCCACGTGAACGAGGTCGCCCTGGAGGCCGTCGGCAGTGACAGATCGGCCGTCCTGGGCGAGCCCGTCGGCGACGTCTTCGGAGACGCTGTCGCCATCCTCTACCCCGGTGAGTCCACCGAGCTCGTCCTCGACGACGGGCGACGGGTCCTCGAGGTCACGGCGTCGCCGCTCCGGGACGAACGGTACGGCATGGACGTTGGCCGGTTCCTCCTGCTGCACGACATCACCGAGCGCAAGCGGCGGATCCAGCAGCTCCAGGTCCTCAACCGGGTGCTCAGACACAACATCCGCAACGAGGTCAACACCGTCCTCGCCCACGCCGAACACGCCTGCGAGCGGATCGAGGGGGACCCGGAGATGGTCGACCGGTGTCTCGACACGATCATGGAGACGGGCGACCGGTTGGCCGGCCTGAGCGAGACGGCCCGGCAGATTCAGACCGCGCTCGAACCGGAGGGGCGGACCGTCACGGAACAGGACCTCGCCGCCATCGGGCGGCGGCTCGTCGGCCGCGCCCGCGAGGCGTACCCCGCGGTGACCGTCGACTACGACGCCCCGGCGTCACTCACCGTGGAGGCGACCACGTCGATCCAGGCGGGCCTCTGGGAGCTGCTCGAGAACGCGTGTGAACACAACGACGCCGAGTCGCCGACCGTCTCGGTGGGCATCGAACGACGGGGCGACGCCACCGTCCTGTCCATCGCCGACGACGGCCCGGGCGTGCCCGACCACGAGCTGGCGGTCATCGAGACGGGTGAGGAGACGCCGCTCGAGCACGGTCGGGGACTGGGGCTCTGGCTCGCCAACTGGACCGTGGGCCTCTCGGGGGGGACGCTGTCCTTCGAAACCAACGAGCCCCGCGGAACCGTGGTGCGCGTCGAGATCCCGGCAGCGGGACCCGTCGGCGCCGATAGCTGAGGCCCTCGGCCGCACTCGTCGTCCGTCATCGGTCGCACTGGTCGTTCGTCAT
>SLIW01000124.1 GCA_007135435.1 Natronomonas sp. | reverse complement strand
GACGACGGGCTCGAACAGGAGGCGTGGGTGAACAAGGGCGCCGCCCACGCCCAGCTGGAGGAGTTCCAGGAGGCGATCGACGCCTACCGGGAGGCGCTGCGCATCGACGACGACTCCGAACACGCCGCCACGGCTGAGACCAACCTCGCGTACGCGCTCTGGGAGGCCGGTCAGGGCGAACAGGCGCTCGAGCACGCCGAGCGGGCCGTCGAGCTCGACCCCCGATTCCCCCAGGCGTGGTACAACCGCGGGTTCTTCCTCCGCGAGCGCGGGCTGGCCGAGGACGCGGTCACCTGCCTCGAGAACGCCGAGCGCCTCGGCTACCGGAACGCCGAGGTGCTCGAGGAGAAGGCGCGGGCGCTCGAGGAACTGGGCGAGGACGAGCGCGCCGAGGAGGTCGCCGCGGAGGCCGAGGAGCTGCGACAGCGGGCCGAGGACCGGCTCGTCGAGGAGCGATGACGTCGATGCTCCTCTGTGAGCGCTCGACCCAGGAGGGGCTCCTGGTGTCGGTCTGCGACGCCGACGTCCTCGGGGAGACCTTCGAGAGCGACGACGTGTCGCTGACCGTCGAGCCGGACTTCTACGACGGCGAGGAGGTCTCCGCCGAGGAGGTCGTCGCCAGCCTCGCGCAGGCCACGGTCGCGAACCTCGTGGGACGGGAGGCCGTCGGGGTCGCCATCGACCACGGCTTCGTCGAGGAGGCGAACGTCCTCGAGCTCGAGGAGACGGTCCACGCGCAGTACCTGCGGCTGTAGCGCCGACGGGCGTGACTGCCGGTCCGGAGTGGTCCGATCGACATCTGTCCGCCTACGTCCTGCCAGCGTCCGTCTCCCCCAGCAGTTTCAAGAGTCCCCGGTCGTCAGGGGGCAGTATGTACCGCGCTCTCGACAGAGCGACGGCCGTGACCGGGCGGGCGTCCCGGGGCGGCCTCCGGGTGGACGCGTGACCGACCGCGAGCGGGATCGGGACCGCGACCACACAGGTGACCGTGACCGTGACCGTGACCGTGACCACACACCTGACCGCGACCGGGACCGGGACCAGGACCACACACCTGACCGCGACCGGGACCGGGACCAGGACCACACGCCTGACCAGGACCGGGACCGGGACCGGGACCGTGACCGCGACAGCGACCACACGCCTGACGGTGACCGTGACCGCGAGGCCGAGGGACCGTCCCACGGCTCCCACCTCGACGAGCGGATGGAGTCGGGCGGCGTGCCGCCGGAGGACGCCTTCGGCGTCCTGGGCAATCGGATCCGGATGGCCATCCTCCGGACGCTCTGGGAGTCCCCCGAGCGGGCGGTCCCGTACGCGGAGCTCGAACGGCGGACGCCGGTGTCGACGGACAACTTCAACTACCATCTTGAGAAGCTGGTGGGCCAATTCGTCCGACGCTCGGACGACGGCTACACCCTACGGTACGCGGGCGAGCACGTGGTGCGCGCGGTGGTCACGGGCGTGTTCACGGAGGATCCGTCCCTCGAGCCGGTGGTGATCGACTCGCGGTGTCCCTACTGCGGCTCACCCGTCGAGCTGCGGTACGCCGACGAGCGGCTGACCGCCCGGTGTACGAGCTGCGGGGGCGTGATCGACGACGAGGAGTATCCCCAGGGGACGTACATGAGCTACGGGTTCCCCCCGTCCGGCCTCGCCGGGCGGACCCCGGAGGAGCTCCTGGAGGCGGCGCACGTGTTCTACGACTCGAAGGTGACCCCGATGATGGACGGGGTCTGTCCCGAGTGCGCCGCGCGGGTCGACCACGCGATCTCCACCTGCGAGGACCACGCCCCCGGCGACGACGGCCTCTGTGGGGCCTGTGACACCCGCTTCGCGGTCTGGACGGAGTACACCTGCGAGCGGTGCGAGTACGCCCGGCGGGTCCCCCCGTGGTTCAGGCTGCTGAACGAACCCGCCGTGATCTCGTTCTACCACGAGCACGGCGACTTCGAGCAGACCGTCCCGTTCAAGAAGCTGACCTGGGAGAACGCGCCGTTCGTCCGGTCGATCTCGCAGTCTGTCGCGTCGACGGACCCGCTCGAGATCCTCGTCGAGTTCCCGCTGGGGGACGCCGCGCTCGCGGTCACGATCGACGCAGACCTGGAGATCCTCGCTGTCGAACGGTCGGATGGACGCTGATCGGATCGGAATCTCGCGACGACGTGCAGTCGTCGATCAGGTACGCGCGTCGTCAAATCGGTCGGATCGCTCGGCGTCGAATATGCGGCGCCGGGCGTGCGGGAGAACGACCTCCGAGCGTGCGCGAGAACGACTCCAGAACGGCCGGGCCGTGACGGGGTTCGGACGCGAGACGCTGCTCGGGTCCGGGTGCCCGCACGGACGTGTTCCAGGTGCATCCCCACCAGTTCGACGCGCCTTCGGCGTTCGGGCCCGGCGATCGGGCCGTCAGCAGGCCACCGCTCGGATCCCCCCGGAGCCGGGCGGGCGGACCGTGGAACCACCCGCGATACGTGCGGCCATCGAACCCCGATACGGGTTCGCCCTCGTGAGGGAATAAACGTAATCGATAGGAAATTACAGTACTGAACCCGACATGTCGGTAGACGGAGATAGGACCGGAGACGGCACTCCGGCGGTCGGCTTGCAGTGCCCGGATGTCGCGCCTGGGATCGGAGCCCGAGGCGTCGGCCGTCGGGGTGTCGCTCCCCTGGTGTCGCTCCCCTGGTGTCGCTTTCCTGGTGTCGCTCCACGGGTGGACGACTCGAAGCCACCGGCAACGGTCGGCCGAACGTTCAAGCGTCTCCCGTGCGGGCTCGGACCATGCAGATCACGGGCGTCACCCAGTACCACCTCGAGCACCACCTCGAGGAGCCGTTCTACCCGACGTGGATCCCGGGCTACCCGCAGTCGACCCACGAGCTGGAGCTGTTCGCGGTCGAGACCGACGAGGACATCACCGGCTACGCCGCCTCGCCGTCGTTCGGGGGCGGCCTCGACTACGAGACGCCGCTGGAGATCTTCCTCGTCGGGGAGGACCCCCACAACGTCGAGGGCATCCTGCGGAAGCTCGACACGATCAACCTCGTCGGACCCCGGCCGTGGCACCTCGAGATGGCCCTGTGGGACATCATCGGCAAAGACGCCGGCAAGCCGGTCTACGAGCTGTTCGGCGCCGAGGCCGGCGACGTCCCCGTCTACGCGTCGACCGGCGAGGTGATGGACGCCGACGCGCGGATCGAGTACGTCGAGGAGCGGGTCGCGGAGGGCTTCGAGGCCGTCAAGCTCCGCGTCACGGAGGTCGACCACGTCGAGACCGTCCGCGCGGTCCGCGAGGCGTTCCCCGACCTCACGCTGATGGTCGACGCCAACAAGGGCTGGTCGGTCCGGGTCATGGAGGAGGAGGTCACGTGGTCGTTCGCCGACGCACTCTCGTTCGCCAGGGAGCTCGACGACATCGGCGGCGTCGCCTGGCTCGAGGAGCCGCTCCCCCGCCACGACTACGACGGCTACGCCCGCCTCCGCGACGCGGTGGACGTGAACGTCGCCGGTGGGGAGTTCAACGACGGGCCCCACCACTTCCGGGAGTTCATCGACCACGGCTCCCTCGACGTCCTCCAGCCCGACGCCGCGCTGGCGACCGGCATCCGCCGGGCCGTCGACGTCGCCCGGATGGCCCAGGCACACGGCCTCGAGTTCGTCCCGCACACCTGGACGAACGCCCTGGGGTTCGCCGCCAACCTGCACGTGATCACCGCCGTCGGCAGCCCGTGGTGCGAGTACCCGATGGAGCCTCCGTGGACGCCCGACGTCTGGTCGTTCATGCTCGAGGAGGGCTTCGCGCACGACGGAGGGACCATCCGCGCGCCGGACGACCCGGGACTCGGGGTGACGATCCCCGACGAGGTGCTCGAGGACGCCGAGGGGTAGATTCGACCGGTCGTGTCCTGCGTTCTGGAATGGTCCTGCCCTCTGTCGTCGTCCCGTCGTCCGGGGGTCGTCGTGCCCTCTGACATCGTCCTGTCATCCCGGGGTCGTCGTGCCCTCTGACGTCGTCCTGTCGTCCCGGGGTCGGCCTGCGTCCCGCGGTCCTCCCGGTTCCCAGCGTCGTCCAGTGACGTTGGAGAGACCTCCGTCCCGTCGCGGATCGTCCGAGCAGAAGACTTATTCCCGGTTCGCCGTGCCGTCGGGACGAGATGGCACGAACCGTTCCGGTTCGGGTGGTCTGTCGGGACTGCGACTGGACCACCTCCAGGGTGGGTGACGAGCCCTACGAGATGAACCGCCGCATCGTCGAGCACTTCCAGGTGACGGGACACACGATCGAACGAGCCGCTATCGGCAGAGTCGGACGGCACACGGAATAGCGGACGGCCTATGTGATGGTTGTCCGCCCCGTAGCGTCGCAGGTTACCCGCCTGATCGCGGGTCGGGATGTTCTGGTGGCGGAGTCCCTCGCTCCGAAATCGGTCCGACGCGACTGGTACGCCGACGTTCGTCCGAGGGGACTGGTACGCAGACCGGAATTCCCGTGGGCCGCACAGCGCGAGACGTGTCCGAACGCCGTCCCGGCCTCGACCTCCCCACCCGACGTGGTGTGATGTCGTCCGAGATGGGTCGATCGTGCGGTGCGCGTCTCCCGTTTCGTCTCCCTTCCCCCGTCGCCCGGTGACGGACGAAGTGTACGAACGTGCTATGCTACCGGGAGTACAAGGGTCCCTGGGAGAAGGATCCATGACCACTGAATCAGATCCGGAAGACGAGACGGCGATCCCGCTGGTGCGATGCAAGAGCGGGGGGAACTCGCCCGCCGACGAGGCAGCGGTAGGAGGGCTCCAGGTTCCACCCATGGAACCGCTGAAGGCGGGGTCTCGTGGTGTGGACATCCGGGTCCGCGTCCGGAGCTCGCAGACGGCCAACCAGTACACCTGCGTCGAAACGGCGCTCGCACCGCGGACGATGGGTCCTTCGCCACATCGACACGAGGACCTCGACGAACTGGCGTTCGTTCTGGAGGGGACGCTCACCGTCCTGGTCGACGACGTGGAGTACGACGTCCCGGCGGGCGGGATGCACCTGCGACCGAGAGGGCTCGTGCACTCGTTCTGGAACGCGACGGACGAACCGGTCTGCTTCCTGGACATGTTCCTGAACCAGAACTTCGACGAGTACCTCGAGATCTTCTTCGCGATGCGCGGGGAGGTGTCGCGGCGCGATTCGACGATGACCGATCGCGAGTTCGGCGAGCGGATGGCGGCGCTGGATCGCGAGTTCGGCGTGACGCAGTTCCACGATCGGCGGGGCGAGATCGTCGAACGGTACGGGTTGACGGGTTAGCGTCCACCGGGGACGCCTCCCTGGTAACGCCTCGGTGTCTCGCTGTCGTGGGTCTGCGCCCTATATAGAGCTGCGCGACTTCGTCGGGAAGACATCAGTGGAGCGTCCCACGACGGTTGTCTCGGGGGAAATTGCGTACGGCGGTCGACGACGGGGGTTGATCGAATCCTGAGGGCAACACTGCCCGGAGCTCGATCTGGTCGTGATCGATCTGGTCTTGATCGATCTGGTCTTGATCGATCTGGTCTTGATCGATCTGGCCTGATCTGATTCGATGTTGTCGAAGCTGATCAGTCGGCACGGATAGCCGGTATCTCGTCTGTCTCCCATCACGCCGCGAGCGTGTAGACGTCGCCGCTCCCGAACGGCCCGGCGGCCGGGATCACGAACAGTCGGTCGCCCACGGCGACCACCGGCGCGCCGACCCGCCAGTGGTCGTCGTGCCAGCGGACCGTCCCGTCGGGGTCGACGGCGAACAGCCCCTCGTTGGGCGTTCCCAGGTAGACGCCGTCGGCGACGGCCGTCGGCTGGCTCGTGACGAGTCCCGACCGGACGTGCCACCGCGCCTCGCCGTCGTCCAGGTCGAGACACCGGGTCAGCGAGCCGTTCCCGGCCGGCAGGTAGACCCGTCCGTGGGCCACGGCGGGCCTCGTGCTCGGGCCGGTCCCCCGGTGGAACTCCCAGACCGTCCCCCCGTCGTCGGCGTCCAGGGCGAGCAGGCGACCCCGCCGCGTGCAGACGAATACCAGGTCGTCCGCGACGACCGGGGGGGCGTGGATCTGTG
>SLIW01000251.1 GCA_007135435.1 Natronomonas sp. | reverse complement strand
CGTACTCGACGTGGGGCTCGATGTAGTTACAGAACAGGAAGAAGGGGCGCTCCTCCCCTCGACCGGCCCTCTCGTCGAGCCACTCGCCGATCCACGAGGTCGTCCGGGCGGCGCCGTCGTCGCCGGCGGGCTGGAGCAGCTCGCTGTAGGCGACGTTGACGGCGTTGACGAGCGGGTTCCCGTCGAAGAGGTGGGCGGCGGCCCGGCGGAGCTTCTCGGCGGGCTCGTCCGCGCGGGCGACCGTCCCCATGTCGGCGTCGGACTGCCAGTACTGCCAGCCCTTCCAGAAGGTCTCGAAGCCGCGTGCGAAGCCGAACTCCTCGGTCACCCAGGTGTTGTTCGAGACGCCGATCGTCTCGTAGCCCGAGTCCGCGAACGACTCGGCGAGCAGCCGGTGGCCCTCCGCGAGGTAGGTGTGGTCGCCGTGGGTGCCGTGACAGGAGGGGTAGGTGCCGGTGAACAGCGAGGCGTGCGAGGGGACCGTCCACGGGGCGGTCGCGAAGGCGCGTTCGTAGACCGTCCCCTCCGCGGCGAGCGCCGCCAGGGTCGGCATCGTGTCGGCCCGCGACGGCGGGGTGTCCGCCGCCCGGGCGGTGTCCAGGACGACGAGAGCGACGTTCGGGTGTCGTGTCATGGGTGTGGTACCACCGCCGTCGCCGGGTCCTCCGGCGTCGCCAGGCGTCCCGGTGTCACCGTCGTCACGAGGCTTCCCGGTGCCACCGTCGTCACGAGGGTGCCACCGTCGTCACGAGGGTGCCAGGTATCGCCAGGTCTCCCGGCGTCGCCCGATTCTCCGGCGTCGACGCGGCGTACCCCACACTTCGCCACCGCCACCCAAGGGGGACGTGCTGGCAGGTGCAGGGCGGCGGCTACTGCGGGCGTTCGGCTCCTCGTCAGCCGGCCTCTGTGGGCCGATTTCGACCGTCTCGGAGACCCGCCGCTGCGGGTCGTCTCGACTGGCCGCTGGCCGGCCCGCGGTCGTTGCACCTGCAGGCTCAACCCATATCGACGGGTGTAGCCAAGAGTGGCTCCACACGATGGCGGAGCAACTCCCCCTGGAGGACGTCCCCTTCGACGCCGTCGCGCGGGACGTACACGTCGTCTCGAACCGGGAGCCGTACCGCCACGAGTTCGTCGCGCCCGACGACGGGTCCGACGGTGGCTCCGACGGTGGCTCCGACGGTGGCTCCGACGGTGGTGCAGACGACGCGGAGGACGACGGGCCGGCCGACCCGCCCGACGCCACTGGTGGGGACGTCGTCGTCGACCGGCCGACCGGCGGGCTGACCGCCGGGCTCGACCCCGTCATGCAGCGGCTCGAGGGGACGTGGATCGCGTGGGGGGACGGCGACGCGGACTTCGCGGTCTGCGACGACCGTGGTCGCGTCGCTGTCCCGCCGGACGATCCCTCCTACACCCTCCGGCGCGTCCGGCTGTCCGACGCGGAGGTCGAGGGGTACTACGAGGGGTACGCCAACCGGGCGCTGTGGCCGCTGTGTCACACCCAGACGGGCCAGCTCCGGTTCGACGCCGACGATTGGGAGACCTACCAGGCGGTCAACCGGCGATTCGCCGCGGTGACGGCGGCGAACGTCGACGACGACTCGACCGTCTGGTTCCAGGACTACCACCTCGCGCTGGCCCCGCGGTACCTGCGCGCGGAGACCGACGCCCTCCTCATGCAGTTCTGGCACGTCCCCTGGCCAGCCGCGGACGTCTTCCGGGTGTCGCCCCACGCCGAGGCGCTGCTCGACGGGCTACTCGCGAACGACCTCCTCGGGTTCCACGTCCCGCGGTACTGTGAGAACTTCCTCGACTCCGTCGAGGAGATCGTCGACGACGCGGACGTGGTTCGAAGGGAGGGAACCGGCCGGCAGGAGGGAACCGGCCGGCAGCGGACCGTCCACCATGGCACCGTCCACTACGGCGATCGGCCGACGCGCGTCGGGGCCTTCCCGCTGGCGGTCGACGCCGACGGGATCCGCGAGCAGGCGGAGGCGACCCACGGGGAGGCGGCGACGGCGTTCCGCCGCCGACACGACATCGATCCGTGCCTGCCGATTGTGCTCGGCGTCGACCGCCTCGACTACACCAAGGGCATCCCCGAGCGGCTCGACGCCCTCGAGCACCTCTGGGAGACGCGCCCGTCGCTCCGCGGCGCGTTCACCTTCGTGCAGAAGGGCCGCGAGAGCCGGGAGGCGATCCCGGCGTACCGCGAGCTCCAGTCGGAGGTCGCAGCCCGCGTCGAGCGCATCAACGACCGCTTCGGCACCGAGTCGTGGCGGCCGGTCGTGGAGACCCGCGAGTTCCTCCCGACCGAGCGGCTCTACGGCCTCTACCGGGACGCGGACGTCGCCCTCGTGACGCCGCTCCGCGACGGCATGAACCTGGTCGCCAAGGAGTACGTCGCCGCCCAGGGCGCCGGATTCGACGCTGACGCCGAGGCCGTTGCAGACGCCGAGGCCGTTGCAGACGCCGACGCCGTTGCTGATGCCGACACCGTTGCAGACGCCGACGTCGGTTCCGCTGGCGACGGCGTGCTCGTCCTGAGCCGGTTCGCGGGGGCCTACGACCAGGTCGGCGACGCCGCGGTCGGCGTCAACCCGTACGACGTCCCGGGGACCGCGGCGGCCGTCGAACGGGCCCTCGAGATGGACGCGGGCGAGCGGCGCGTTCGGATGCGCCGGCTCCACGAGCAGGTCGCCGACGGGAGCGTCGAGGGGTGGATCCAGTCGGTGTTCGCGGCGGCCGCGGCTGTCGGGGAGCGCCGGAGGCGCGAGGCGTGATCGGTCGGGGGTGCCAGCGGTGAGCGATCGGAGGCGCGCGTCGTGACGCCACGACGGCCGGACGGTGGTCGGGACGTCCCGCCCGACGACCGACGGGACGCTGGTGGCGTCGAACCCGTCGCCGACGCCCCGCCCGGGGAGGACGCCGACTCGCCGCCCCTGGTCGGCAACTGGCTCTCGTCCCTCGAGGATCGGTTCGCCCGCTGCGAGCGCCTGGCCGTCTGCCTCGACTTCGACGGGACGCTCGCGCCGATCGTCGCGGACCCCGACGACGCCTCCGTCCCGGCGCGGACCCGGGATGCCCTCCGACGACTGGCCGACCGCGAGGCGATCGACCCCGCCGTCGTCAGCGGGCGGGCCCTCCCGGACCTCCGCGGGCGGGTCCCGGTCGACGCCTGTGCCCTCGCGGGCAACCACGGCCTCGAGATCGACCGCGGCGGCGACGTGTGGGTCCACCCCGACGCCGAGGCCGCCCGCGAGGCGCTCGAGCGGATCCTCGAGGAGGTCGAGACCCGGCTGGATGCCCACCCCGACTGCTGGATCGAGGACAAGGACGTGACGGCGACGGTCCACCACCGCGGCGCGGGCGCCGACGCCGCGACCGTCGAGGGCATCGTCGAGGCGGCCGTGGCGGACGAGTCGGCCCTCGAGGCGACCGTCGGCCGGAAGATCGTCGAGATCCGCCCGACCGTCGACTGGGACAAGGGCGACGCCGTCCGGGCGCTCACGCCCGCGGGCGCGGCCGCCGTCTACGTCGGCGACGACGCGACCGACGAGGACGCCTTCGCGGCGCTCGCGGCCCTCCCCTGCGGCGGGGTCGGCGTCCTCGTCGGCGACCGGCCGTCGGCCGCGGACTACCGCGTCCACGACGTCGACGGCGTCCGGGCGTTCCTCGAGTGGCTCGCCGACGCCCCCGTGGGCCCGCCGGCGCCCGATGGCTGATCGGTACCGACGGTCCGCACCGGGTCCTCGTGACAGCGGTACCGACGGTCCGCACCGGGTCCTCGTGACGGGCCACTTGCCGCTGCAAGCACCGCGGGTATCTCGCTCGGTCACCTTGGTCGACGCATGGGCCGGTATCCGCGAGCAGTCCGGGACGCGAGGATCAAGTGCCTGCGGTGCAACGCGCCGGTCGCGGTGACGGTCGACGAGCGGTACGTCTGCGTCGACTGCGGGCGGACGCTCGTCCAGCCACGACAAGCGCGGGCGAGCAAGTGAAAGTAACCGTCGAAGAGTCCGCCACTATCCTTACTCACGTCAGCAAAGTACTCCGTGGTGATGCCGACCATCGTCTGGGGCGAGCTACCGGTCGAGGAGTTCGCGCTCGGGGAGACGTTCGAGGAGGTGCCCGACGCGGTCTTCGAGTCCGAGCAGGTCGTCCAGAACGGCCAGGAGGTGTTCATGCCCCTGGTGTGGGCGCGCTCGGACGACTTCGACCGCCTGAACGCGGCCCTGGAGGCGGATCCCACGGTCGACGAGGCGATCTCGCTCGCCGACCTCGACGGGGAGGTCCTCTACCGCATGGACTGGGCCCGGGAGGTCCGGCTCGTCATCCAGATGATGCTCAACTCACAGGGGTCGGTCCTGGACGCCTACGGCACGGCCGACGCCTGGCGGCTCCGGATCTTCTACCCCGACCGCGAGGAGCTGTCGGCGACCAACGAGTTCTGCGAGGCCCACGGCATCCCCTTCGACATCAAGCGGGTCCGGGAGATGGACGACGAGCCCGCCAGCCGCTACGGCCTCACCAGCGCCCAGTACGAGTCGCTGAAGCTCGCCTGGGAGGCGGGCTACTTCGACGTCCCCCGGGAGACGGGCATCGAGGAGCTCTCCGAGCAGCTCGACATCACCCACCAGGCGCTCTCCGAGCGGCTCCGCCGCGGCCACAACACCCTCGTCAAGCACATGCTCGGGGTCTCCCACGGGGAGTGACCGACCGGCCGCCGCGATCGCTCACCGCCACGGTCCACCTCGATCGCTCACCGACCGTCGACGTACTGCGCCGCCAGCCACGCCTCCGCGCGGCGAAGGCGGTAGGTGAGCGTCGACCCCGGGACGCCGAGCTCATCGGCGAGTTCGTAGGCGTCCACCTCCCGCGGCGTCTCGTAGTACCCCGCCTCGACGGCCGCCTCGACGGCGGCGGCCTGCTCGGGCGGGAGCGCCTCCAGACCGCCCCGCGCGTCCCCTCTCGCCCCGGATCCCCCGCTCCCCCCGTTGCCGTTATCCGGGCTCGAGACGCGCTCGAACTCGACCGCCGCGTCGGCCACCTCGCGGACGTCCTCGACGAACGCGCCCACGGGGCCGTCGGGGGCGAGCACGCGCCAGCGCTGGCGGCGCCCGCGCCAGGTCTCGTCGAAGACGACGCCGTCGCCGAACCGCTCCCGGGCGAGGTGCGGCACGGAGTCGCAGTCGGGCGCCCGCTCCCAGTAGGAGTACAGGAGGAGCGAGTCCTCGTCGCGGTCGAGGACGGTCGTCTCCCAGTCCCCGTCGCAGCCGTCGCGGACGAGGCAGTCGGTGAAGTACCGCGCCCCGGCCATGTCCGCGAGGCCGTCGAGGACCGCCGTCGGTCCGCTCGCGCGGTCGACCCGCCACAGCGCCGACTCGGTGACGTGACACGCCAGCGACCGGAGCCGCGCCTCGCCGTGCTCGGCGAGCAGATCCCCGACCGGGTTCGTCCCGGGGTCGTGGACCACGTCGAAGACCACCTCTCGCATGGCCCTGGATACGTGGCGCGGTGGCAAGACGGCGTCGGTGGTGCTGGACCGGGGTCGATGTCGGTGGGGGTCTGACCGAGGTCGGACCGGGGTCGGTGTTCGTGGGGGTCGGACCGGGGTCGAATCCGGATTCGGCGGTCCGACCCGAAGCGTATCGGGTGTTTATAAAGAATGCGAGGACCGCCCATCAGTGGTCAGGTGGCGACCGGACGACGTCGGGTGTAATACCATCGTAATACGTGGGGCTGTCCCACTCCTCCCGTGCATCCACCTCAGGGCTCGAAGACCGTCGACCGGCCCTGCGTCGAGAGCCCGTACTCGGCCTCCTCCAGCGACGGCGGCTCCCCGTCGGGGTACCTCGACACCAGGCTGGCCAGGACGGCGTCGCGGACGCAGGCCCGGGTGGCGGCGCCGACCTCCGTGGCGCTCCCGGCGAACGCCGACGGCTCGCCGTCGGGGTCGCAGCCGACGACGACCGCGTCGCTCGTCGTCCCCGGGACGTCTGCCGCGGCGAGGAGCGTCGCCGCCTTCGCCTCGACCGCCGTGGCCAGGAGCCCGGCGAGCGCGCCGTCGTCGAGCGACCGGGTGGTGCCGACGAAGACGTTGACCGTCCCCGG